>MDJN01000001.1 GCA_001995005.1 Candidatus Parepulonipiscium sp. PG-Nun2H_MBin03
CAGTACCCAAGATGCATAAAATTGTCCAAACCTCATATCTATAAGACCTATAATTAATATAATAATTATTATTGCTATCAATACAGTAAATAATGGTACCATGATAATTCCCAAAAAAATACCTATCAATGGAACTTCAAAATAGTAATAGCTTAAAATTGGTGCTAATCCAATATTAATTGCTATACTAAAAAGTATAGTATCATATGGAAATTTTGTTTTATGTGTTCTTTCAATATAATAACTTTTTGCTAGCTGATAAACTCCTATTGATATCATTGCCATAAAAGATAACTGAAAACTAATACTAAATAGCGACAACGGATTTAACCCTAAAACTATCAGCCCAGTCAATGCAAGACTTGTAAAAAAGTCTGTATCTTCATCCATTAAATAAGTAATGCTTATTATAGTTATCAAAATACTTGCCCTTAAAATAGCTATTCCATTATTAGCTATAAGATAGTACGACCATATGCATATAATAGCTAATATATGTCTACAATAATACCACACACCGATTTTTTGAAATATTTTGTTTAATACTACATATATTATTCCCAGATGCAATCCGGAAATTGTTAATATATGTGCCAATCCTGTTTGTTGATAAGCTTGGTATAGATTATTATTTAAATTTGTTTTATCTCCTAATATCAATGTTAGTATTATACCATCTACATCATCTATAAACACCGTATTTATAAAAGATTTTATGTTATATCTAAGATTTTCAACTATATTATTTTTAGGCACATAATCTAGCATCTCTTCTATAGTTGCAGTTCCTGCTATTCTTTCCATTGTTAGATATCTATCGTAGTTAAAATCACTAGGATTGTACTGAACACTCGGTTCTTTAACTTCAATTACACATGTAATTATATCCCCAATTCTATATTTGTTATAATCATATTCGTCCTGACGCTCATTGTTATGATACCTATAGCTCTGTTTTTCTAAATTAAGCTTATAACTAACTCTTTGATTATCTATTTTAATATTATCCACAGTAAGTCGTATAGTATCTACCGTTGTACCATTTGTTTCATATTCTGTTACAATCACTTCACATATTTTAGCCTCTATCGTGGCCGTATGCCTTATCTGCCACTGCTCTTTTATGCTATATATAGGGTGAAAGTTTTTAAATAATATAATTCCTAAAATTACACATATTAACACAGTAACTAATTTGCGTTTACTTAGCAATTAAACTTTCATTCCTTTCAAATAATAAGTTTAGGTCTACATTACCTAAAGTGTTGTCATTTTTCTTGCCGTCTACTAAGAAACCTACCTTTTGTATATGAGATAATTCTGTTAATGAGTTTACAATGGAATAAATAAATAATTGCTCTGTATCTATTTTTAATATTTCTTTAAAATTACTGCTATTAGAAAAATCTACTTGGCATACTCCTTCTTTTGTTTCTATATAATTTACTATACTATTTGGTAACATATCTGCGTATAAACCTTCTTGTTGCGGACCTTTTACTAATTCCTCTATAATATATTTCTCTAGTGGAATATCTTTATTTACTTGTATCTCACGTTCTTCCATAGCAAGTAACATAGAACCTTCTTCTTTAAAGTATAATTTTAAAGTTGTGTAGTTTGTTGAAGGATTTGGATTTACCGCACTTATTATAATATTATCATCATTTATAGCACCTATCACAGCACCTTTACTATTAGTTATAGGTAAACCATCCACTAGTAAATATACCTGTTTTACAAAATCTATATCTGTTAACGTATATGTTAAAGAAGACCTAAGCATCATTTGCTCTTGCGTAGTTAAGTTATGATATTCTCTATTAAAATTCACCGTTATTGTACCGTTTTCTAGTGTAATATCTATTGGCAAATAAGGTATTCTTAACTGCGGAACATTGTTAACAATTGTATAAAAATGTTGTATGATTTCTGGTATTATCAGTTCATTTTCCTTTTCTTCTAAAAATACTTCTTCAACTACCATGCTATTTTTCAAGGTATCAAAATAATAAATATTAGCCCGTTCTTTACCTATATTTCTTGTACAAGCAGCCAAAATAATAATTAAAAATAAATATATAAGTGTCTTTCTCATAAATCCTCCTTACTATAGATGTTTTATCGGAATTTGTATTATAAAAGTAGAACCTTTGCCCTCTTCGCTATTTACTTGTATAGTTCCACTATGCATAACTACAGTTCTATATGTTATGGATAATCCAAGTCCCGTGCCTCCGGTTTCACGATTTCTAGTTTTGTCCGTTCTATAAAATCGTTCAAAAATTCTAGGTTGCTCTGCTTGTGCAATTCCTATTCCTGTATCAGTTACAGTTATAAATACATCTTGAGAATTATTTTGTATAGTAATTATTACTTGTCCACCTTCTGGCGTATACTTTATGCCGTTTTCTATTACATTTGATATAGCAAGTGTTAATTTTACGGTATCCACCTCAACATCAATAGCTCTATCACTTTGATATACAAGGGATATGTCTTTTTTATTTGCAAGAGGTGCAAGCCGTTTTAATATAGCTTCTACCAGCTGATTTAAATTTGTTAATTCTATATTTAAATTTACTTTATTGCTGTCTAATTTCACCAATGATAACAGATCGTTAATAATTGTATTTAGTCTATCCACTTCTTGATTTATATCCAAAAAGAACTCCTGATACATCTCAATAGGTACGTCTTCTTGAAATATTAGTGATTCTGTAAGAACTTTAATAGAAGCTAGTGGAGTTTTTAATTCATGCGACACATTTGAAACAAACTCTTGTCTTGATTCTTCAATTCTATCTAATTTTTCAGTCATAAGATTAAACGAAGTCGCAAGCTGTGCCATCTCATTATTACCTTTTACATTAATTTTTTCATCCAAATGACCATTTGTAACTTTAATAACGGACTTCATTAATTCTTTTATAGGTCTTGTTATAAGAGAAGACGTAAAAAAGCTAAGTAAGCCTGTTAATAAACTACTAAGTAATGCAAGTAAATATATTTGTGTTGACATTTCATCAAGTAATATATATACATCATCAATATTTGCAGAAACAACCACAACACCTAATATATTATCTGTATTTTCTAAATCACGTATGGCAACAGCAGTACTCATTATATGTTGCCCACCTTGCTCAACTTTTTCTGCACTATCTTTTTTGTTAAGAGCATTTAAAATTTGATTAGATATTACAGTTGAATGTATATTTATTCTGCTAGAATCTGCTACTACAAAACCTAAGTTATCTATTACTATAACTCGTGCATTAATGCTAAGCTCTGTCCCCATATCAGATATTTGATTTAAAAAACTAGAATAATTTCTACCATCTTGTAAGTATGAGCTATTTTCCACAATTCTACTAGCAACAAGATTGGCTTGACGTAGCCATTCTTGTCTATTATTATTTAAAAAATAGGTCTCTATCCTATTATGCGTTAATACCGAAAATAACACTAATGGTATTGCACTTACTACTATAAAAAAGAATAATAAATTCCATCTAAGACTATGAAACCATTTTCTATTAATCTTTAAAATAATAACCAACACCCCACTTTGTATGAATGTATTGTGGTTGCCCTGGATTTGGTTCAACCTTTTCACGTAGTCTTCTTACATGTACATCTACAGTTCTTACATCTCCTGGGTAACCTTTTCCCCAAATAGCGTCTAATAATTGTTCTCTATTATATACCCGGCCTTTATGGGTTGCGAATAATTCTAACATATCAAATTCTTTAGAAGTTAGATTAATTTCATTGTTATTTAAAAATACTCTTTTACCACTAACTTCAAGCCTTAATTCACCAACTTCTATAATCTTTTTGTCATTTTCTTTATCCGGATGTACTGATCGTCTAAGTATTGCTTTAATACGAGCTTTTAATTCCAGCACATTAAAGGGCTTTGTTACATAATCATCTGCACCATACTCTAACCCCATGATTTTATCCATATCTTCGCCTTTAGCAGTTAACATAATAATTGGTACATTAGAAAATTCTCGTACAATTTGGCACACTTCAAGACCATTGAATTTAGGAATCATAAGATCAAGTATTATAACGTCATAAGTCTCTTTCTTTATTAAATTTATTGCCTCTTCTCCGTCATATGCACTGTCTACTTGCCACCCTTCTTGTGCAAGGCTAAATACTATCCCCTTTACAATCAATTTCTCATCGTCTACTACTAAAGCTCTTATTGTCATAACATCCTCCACTTTTAATGTATTATTAAATCTTTTATATTTGTAATGGTCCCTTGCCCTATGCCACTGACATTAGCCAGCTCATCGATACTTTTAAAAGTACCGTTCTCTTCTCTATATTTAATGATAGCATCAGCTTTTACATCTCCTATACCGGGAAGCTCCATTAATCCATTTTTGGTTGCCGTATTAATATTTATTTTATCACTTTTCTCATAATTTACCGAATCTACGTCCGCATACTCAATATAGGTAATATCTCCAATTTTCGGTATAACCACCTTAGAATTTGGTGATATTTTTTGTGCTAAATTTATAGAGTTTTTGTCGGCATCTTCTGTAAATCCTCCTGCTAGATGTACTAAGTCATATAATAGCTTATGTTCTTCTATCTGATAAACATCAGGATTATTCACTTCACCACATATATAAACTGCTACCTTATCTACTTCTATACTATGCAAGTCTATCTGCACTAAATTTGTTTGCTCATTAAATAATTCTTCTGCATTTACATCTTCTACAGTGACATGAGTAGTACTTACTTCTACTATATTAGCATCGTGTATATCAGTATCTGATTTATATTCTATTGGGAATTTAGAATCTTGATGTATTGAAATCACAGCAACAAAAAATATTACTAAAATACAGAAAATAATCTCTTTATACTCTTCACACTTTTTTAACATAACTGACCTCCTATAGAAGTGTTAACATTTTTTAGATAAATTAGTCAGTATAATTAATTATTTTATATTTAATAATATTACGCTAATCATATTACAAATATTTAAGGACGTAAAGTCTAAAATGAAATTTTTTCATAAAATTTATTCCAATTTTATCCATTTATGTGTTATAATAGTAAAAAATCTTTTTAAACAGTACAAAACAACTTTAAATTACAAAGGAGCATTCAATGATAAAATATATAAAAATACTTTTGGCACTAGTGTTATGTTTAGACTGTATACCAGTTTCTGCCTCGTCAAAACTCCCCACAATTCAAGCAGAAGCGGCAATACTTATGGACGCAAAAACAGGTACCATTTTATATGAAAAAAATGCATACGAAACATATTACCCAGCAAGTATAACCAAGCTACTTACGGCTTATCTAGCAATTGAACATTTAAATCCAAATGATATTATTACTTTTTCTGCAAATGCAGTCTATAGTATAGAAGCTGGTAGTACTCATATTGCAATGGATGAGGGTGAGCAATTACTAGTAGACCAAGCTTTGCATGCTCTGCTTCTAAACTCAGCTAACGAAGTTGCTAATGGGCTTGCTGAGGCAGTTTCCGGAACAACTGCTAATTTTGCTGACCTTATGACTTCAAAAGCATATGAGTTCGGTGCAACTTCGACTAATTTTGTAAATCCACATGGTTTGCATAATAACAATCATTATACAACACCATATGATATGGCTCTTATCACAAAAGCTATATATCAAACTCCGTATCTACTTGAAATTATGGCAACCCCAACATATCAAATTCATTCTACAAATCAAACTCATGAAACAATATATTTATCCCAAAACCACTCTCTTATGAACCCTATTCGTGACAGTTCTCGTTATAGAAAAGATGTTATACTAGGAAAAACTGGATATACCTCTCAAGCCGGTAATACTCTAGTTACAGTTGGTAAACAAGGTGAGATTGACTTAATTGTAGTAATTATGAAAGGAAATATTAACACATATTATAATGATACCACCGCACTACTTGATTATGGATTTAGCTCATTTTCTTCTCTAAATCTCAGTTCGCCTGATGATGTTATTACAGTGGCTCCTATATACTCCATAAAAAGTGGACAACTATTTGAAATAGCAAGTTGTAATATCTCTACCACAGACACTGTAACTGCTATCATAAGTGCCGGAGTTTACAAAAATGACCTTGATATAATAATGAGTATAGACGATAACCTAACTCTCGGTAGTAAAGTCGGCGATATTGTCGGTACAATTTCGTATTTATATGATAATAAGACTATCGCTTCTAGTGAACTCGCCATATCTGAAATAAACTTTTTATCTGCTGCAAAATCTTATGACTTTCCTAATAACGATAAAGTCTTTCCTATGTTACAATTTAATACTCCAATCATGGTATTAGGTTGCAGTTGTATTATTTTTTTAACAGTTATTCACAAAAAACGCAAACGCAGACATATTTATATTAGTAGAATTGGTAGCTTAAAACGCAAAAAATATTAATGTTGATTTTCAACATTAATATTTCACCCACTCACCATCTCTATCGTATGCTACTAAACTTTCTGTTAACTCTCTGTTAGAGATTTTAAAACTATCATTTATATCTGCTATTGTTGTGCTCCATAATAGATTTAATTGATATTTAGTCCTATTTCCTACTTCTTCATGAGTTAATTCAATAGTTTCTAATATATTTATATCTATACTATCGTCTATATTATAGTAAATTTCTCCAATAGTTGTTGATACAGAGATGTTTACTATATTTTTGTTGTCTATAAACCAGCTTTTAAAATCTGCATTAAATTGTTCTGTGCACCCAGTATCTATGTATTCTTCTACCATTGTATAATTTTGATTTAATAGAGCTACTTTATAGTCTTCGTAAAAGCTTGTCATAAAAGTAATAAATTCGTCCTCTCCTCTATTAGTTAATACTCCCATTTCATTAAATAGAGGTTCTTTTACTATAGAACTTTGTATTACATTAGGTTGCATAGTAGGAATAGATACGTGTTCAGGTTCTACCGTTATGTCCTTATTCAAAAATAATAAATATGCAATGCAACTAATAACAAAAATTGTTATTATAAAACTAAAATTACCTTGTCTTCTAGACTCTTGCCTTCTAGGCTCTTGTCTACTCGCTCTATCTCTTACAGATACTCGACCCATGTTCATCCCCCCTCACCATAATTATATTAATTAATAGGACAACTTATGCACTATTTGAAATATTTTACATTTAATGTAACACTTTACTTTTATAGTTCATAGTATAATATGGTAATAATGCTGTGAAAGGATGATTTTTATGAATACTAACAACATTTTACTTTGTTGTGCAATCGTATACGTGCTTTATAAGCAATATCCTGAGAAATTTGAAAGCATCAAAAATCTTTTTGATGGCAACAATGCAAACTCAAATGACACATATCTTTTAGTTGGAGCAGTTATATGCTTTTTATATCTACAAAATGAATTAGGGTTAAATTTAATATAAATAAGGAGGTGTTTGCATGAATGAACTCCCTCGTTTAAATTATGAAAAACCTAATACTAATTACTTACTTTTACTGGCACTAGGCTTTTTAGTGTATAGTTATTATCAATCAACTAATGGACAAATGATATATACTAATACGTATAGCAATATGTATCCAGATAATATGAAATTTGTATTACTTGGTATGGCTGTTATATATATTTTATATCAAAATGATTATATTTAATAGAAATACCGACCCCTAAAGTTAGATCTGAAAAATCTAAATTTTAAGGTGTCGGTATTTTTATCTGTGCAAATTAGCACTCTTTCATAATAGCTTCTACAGCTGTTTTAGTATCTTTTACTGGAAATAACTCATATCCAATAAGTCCTTTATATCCACATTCTTCTAAATGTCTAATTATCTTTTTGTAATTAATCTCACCTGTTCCTGGTTCATGTCTTCCTGGGTTATCTGCAACATGAACATGGCCTATTTGGTCGCAATATTGCGAAATATTATCACAAAGGTTACCTTCATTAATTTGCATATGATATACATCATAAAGAATTTTCAGCCTAGGTGAATTAATTAATCTACATACTTCAGCTGCCATTTGAGTAGTTGCTAAGAAATTACCTGCATGGTCAGTTGCAAGGTTTAATCCTTCAAGATTTAGGTTAACTCCTCTTTCTTCTGCCATTTTAGCACACTCTAATAAAGTACCATACATAGCACAAAGTTTTACCGTATGTGACAATTCATCATAATGATTTACAACAACTCCACCATCGCCTAATGCGTTTGAGTGGATTGTTACACTATTTGAGTTTAACTTTTCAGCCGCATCTAAAGACTTTGAAAGATATTCTAAATATCCCTTCTTATGAGTTGGATCTACTAGCGAAAACTCTTCTGCATCTCCATTAAAACCACTTATAACAACGCCTGCAGCCTCTGCAGCTTGTCTAGTTTCTTCAAAGTCTTTTCCTCTCCAATCCCAAAATTCTACTGCATCAAATCCATCATCTTTGGCAGCTTGAAATCTTTCCTTCCAAGGTAACTCTGTGTATAACATATCTAAACATGCACATTTTTGTAAAGCCATTTTATCCATTCCTCCTTAATATTTGAAACAATTGTGTTTTTGTAACATTATTATATAATATTTTTTTAAGTTTGTCAATAAATTTAGCAATATTTTCTAAATTTATTTTTAATAATTCCCGTTAGTTTATAAATCTTTACAAAAAAGAGAACATAATTGTTCTCTAAAAATAAAATTTATTATTCACTTGGCTTTCTTGTATAATATCTTCAACTATATTTGTGGCATGGTCTGCTATTCGCTCTAAATTTGATATTACATCTAGAAAAACTATACCTGCTAACGGATGGCAATCTCCGTTAACCAATCGCCTTATATGAGATTGTCTAAGAGCTAGCTCCAGTTTATCCACCTGTTTTTCCAAATCATATACTTTTATCGCAAGTTCCTTATCAGTGTCTAAAAAAGCATTTAATGCATGTGTTAGAGTTTGCTTTACTACAATATTTATTTTTATTAAGTCTTTTAGGGCATCTTCTGAAAAATCAACTTCATCATTTATTAAGTTTTGTGCCATTTCGGCTATGTTCTCTGCATGGTCACCTACTCTTTCTATATCACTTACATTGTGAAACAGAATTTGTAGTTGCGTATGTTCATTTTCTGATAATGGTAGATTAGATATTTTAATTAAATAATGGTTGATTGCATGCTGAATTTTATTAATTCTTTTTTCTTCTGCTAAAACTTGTTCAATCTTATCTACATCCTTTTCTAGTAATGCATTCATGGCCAGTTTAGCATTTTTTGATGCAGTTATTCCCATTTCATATACTTCTTTAGTCGCACTTTGTACCGCAAAGGCTGGCGTTTCTAATATACGCTCATCTAGGTGCACTAAATCAAACATATTATCATCTTCATAATTAGTTTCTTTAACAACTATTTCGGCTATTCTTACTAAGGTTTTTGCAAATGGGAATAAGAGTAACGTATTTAATATATTAAATACACTGTGGGCTATACTAATTTCTACTGCACTTATTAATGTTGTGCCTAGTTGTGGTGCGATAATCTGAAATGTTAGAATACTTGCAATAGCAAATATTATTGAGCCTATTACATTAAATAATAGATGCATTACCGCAGCTCTTTTTGCATTAGTAGTTGCTCCTATACTAGATAATAGTGCTGTTACACAAGTTCCTATGTTTTGTCCTAATATTATATAAATTGCTGTATTCCAAGGTACTAACATAGCTATCGCTAATACTTGTAGTATACCAACTGATGCGGATGAGCTTTGAATTATTGCTGTAACCAATGCTCCAGTTAAAATTCCTAGCATTGGGTTGCTTCCTAATGTAATAAATAAATCTTTAATCTGTTCTAGCTCTCGCAGAGGTTTTACTGCTCCACTCATCATGTCAAGCCCTAAAAACAGTGCACCAAAGCCAAAAATTATTTGTGCTATATACCTAGTTTTTTGCTCCTTAGCTGTCATGCTTATAACAACTCCTAATGCAACAAAAATCGGTGCCAAAGTTGATGGAGATAAGAAATCTACCCATTCTCCCAATGATACAATCCACGCCGTTACCGTTGTACCAATATTTGCACCCATTATTACACCAACAGCTTGTGTTAATGACATAAGTCCTGCATTTACAAAACCTATAACCATAACCGTTGTTGCGGATGAACTTTGTACTACCATTGTAACCAGTGCCCCTACTAATACGCCTAAAATTCTGTTATTAGTTAGTATGCCAATCAAGTTTTTCATCTGATCCCCAGCTGATTTTTGCAGGCCTTCACCCATGTAATTCATACCAAAAATAAATATTCCAAATCCACCGATAAAATTTAGTAACATTTGCCCAAAATCCATTTTATTCCTCCTATTCTTATACGACTTTAATTTACCATATTTTTCTAATTTTAACAAGCGTTTAAATATAAAATTTTAAAATCCTAATACTGCATTTTTAATATACTCATAAAATACTTGCATATGAGTTGATAAACTCTTACTTTTTTTCCTTAAAAAATACACTTGCCACATAAAGTTTTCATAAGGAAATTTGGTATATCTTACGCTTATATCTCTGTTATTCACAGCATGCTCTGGTACAATAAATAATAGATTATTACATGTGGCAATTTCACGTAGCGAATTAAAATCATTAGACGACACTATTATATTAGGTTTAAATCCAGTCCACTCGCAACTTCTCATAAAGTTATGATATATTTGAAATTCTTTGCTAAACATGGCAAATCCGCTATATTCTAAATCTTGCATTTCAATAATCTTCTTAAAATATAATGAATGTGTTCTCGGTATGCATAGATATACAAATTCACTGAATAATAATTCGCTTATATAGATTTCACTGTCTAATTCTCTAGTCGTCAGTGCCAAATCATATTCATCTTTTTGTAGTAGCCTTTCTATAAAAAAGTCTGCCCTATCGTTATATTCAATCATAATATTTGGGTGTTGCTGTTCAAATTCTAATATTAATCTATATGGTATAACAGAAATAATTCCAAATGCCATACCTAGACGAATTGTTTCTATAGTAAAGTCTTTAATTTTACGAATTTGCTTATATATTAATCCTTTTCGGTATATAATTTGTCTACATTCTTCTAAAAAATATGCACCTTTTGGTGTTGGCGTAACACCTGTTGTTGTTCGGTATAATAGTTGTGCGTCTAGTTCTATCTCTAATTCTTTAATCATTTTTGAAATACTTTGTTGAGATATTAAATATTCTTCCGATGTCTTAGTAATGTTAGAATTATCACATACAGCAACAAAGATTTCCATTTGTCTAAATGTCATGGTTATGTCCTTTGCATGGTTTTAGTCTTTATTTCACAACCAAATAGTTGTGATTATACAATAAAACTAGTGTTTTTATAAATTACTTCTCTATGTTATACTTAATTTATAGTTAATAAATTAACAGAATTTATTATGCATATATAGTTATCAATGTACTTTAAATATGTATAACTTGTCAACGGTATGATTTTATATACTCATTCTAAAGGAGGAATTTTTATGGAAAACAAATATTATCCACATTTAGCACAACCAATTACTATTAACGGATTAACATTTAAAAATAGAGTTTTAGGTGCACCTATGTCTAACCCAGAGATGGATACATTATCTCAAATGAGAAAAGAAGACATAGCTTTCCATGAACATAGAGCAAGTGGCGGATTATCTAGCGTATGCATTGGGCTTGGTGTCGTTGAAGCTATCGGTCGTACACATACTAAGGAACTTACCCTGTATGATCCTATGAGTTTGCCTTCATTAAAAGAATTCTCTAAGGCAATGCATAGACAAGGGTGTAACGCTGTAATAGAGCTTACACATGGCGGAAAATATGCTAATGCAAGAGGACATAGCGATGCGGAAGAAGCAAATGCAATCGGTCCTAATGACGAAGTGAATTCTGCCGGGGTTAAAGTTCGTGCTATGACAGACGAAGATATACTGCAAGTTGCAGAAAGCTTTGGTAAAGCAGCAGCACTTTGTAAAGAAGCGGGCGTAGATATGGTTTTGGTACATGGTGGACACGGTTGGTTATTACATCAATTCATATCACCAGATATGAATAAAAGAACCGACAAATGGGGAGGAAGCCTAGAAAACAGAATGCGTTTGACTATGCTAGTTATAGAAAAAATCAGAGAATACGCAGGAAATAATTACCCAATCGAATTTAGAATGAGCGGTGCAGAATTCTCAGACGGTGGTTATACTGTTGAAGAAGGGATTAAAATCGCAAAGATGCTTGACGGTAAAGTTGATATAATACATGTATCTGCAGGGGTGCACGAAAACCCTGAAGTATTTGGCATCACTCACCCAACAATGTTTATAGAAGAAGGATGCAATGCATTTTTGGCACGAGAGATTAAAAAACATGTTAAAACTCCAGTTGCAACTGTTGGCGGATTTACAGATATCGACATGATGGAAGAAATGATAGCAAATGGTACTGCTGATATTGTTGAAGTTGCCCGTCAATCTATTTGTGATCCACACTTCGTAGAAAAAGCATTTTGTGGCCAAAAAGAAGATATCGTAAAATGTTGCAGATGCTTTACTTGTTTTTACAATTATTTGGCTAACAGAACTTATGCTTGTGCATTTAATCCAGTAGTAGGAAATGAGTTTGAAAATAAATTTAAACGTCCTGATACTATTGCTAAAAAAGTTGTTGTTGTCGGTGGCGGTCCTGGTGGAATGCAGGCAGCTATTACAGCCGCAGAACGTGGCCATAGCGTATCCTTATATGAAGCTCAATCAGAATTAGGTGGCCAATTGCTTGCTGAAAAACATATTCCGTTTAAAAAGAACATGTATAATTTTGTGACTGTTTTATCTCGTCGTATTAAAAAACTGGGGATTGATGTGCATTTAAATACTAATCTTGATGCCGATCAAGCTAGCCAATTAAATGCAGATGTTATAATAGTAGCAGTTGGAGCAAGTCAAATTATTCCTAACATTAAAGGAATTGACAACCCAAAAGTTGTTACACTAGACGCAATCCATAGCGAAACCCCACAAGTTGGTCAAAAAATAGTTATTCTAGGCGGTGGACTTGTAGGTAGTGAATGTGCAATCTATCTTAATGGATTAGGCAAAGACGTTACTTTAGTTGAGCTAAAATCTGATTATGCATCTGACGCATCTTTTATGCACAAAGGTGGCATGGAAAGTTATATGAAAAAGAGTGATATTAACATTATATTAAATACCTATGCTAAAGAAATTACAAATAACGGTGTGCTTTGTACTACACCAGATGGCGATGTTACTTTTGAATATGATAATGTTTTACTTGCAGTAGGTATGCGTGCAAATCAAAAAGTTGCAGAAAGTTTTTATAACTGTGCTCCTAGAGTATATAAAATTGGAGATAGCATAAAGCCAGGCCTTGTTGTAGATGCTGTTTCTACAGGATATTATAAAGCATTAGATATTTAGGGGGCCAACTATGGAAAATAAATCACGAGTTAAATTAGGCATTTATTTATGTTCATTGCTTATGATGGGTGCTATTGCAGTTGCCAGTAACATTGCAAATATTATGGCGGCATTTCCAGATGTCGCACCTACTACTATCGTTGCATACCTCATATCTGTTCCTTGTTTAATTGTTATACCTGTAACTTTAATTACTGGCAAACTAATGGATAGTATAGCAAAAAAGACTCTTATGATAATTGGTATATTATTTTGGTTAATCGGAGGAGTTGTACCATATTTTTTAACTAGCCTTACTAGTATTTTGGTTATGAGATGTATCTTTGGGGTTGGGGTTGGTATGGTACAAACGCTATGTGCAGCCCTTGTAGTAGAAAATTTTGATGATGCTACTGAAAGAAATCAAACTATGGGAAATGTAGCTGCTTTTCAAATGCTAGGTACTGTAATATTTTCTTTAGTGGCTGGAAATCTGGGTAAATTAGGGTGGAATGTAGCATTTTTAGTTCACTTAATCGCTGTAGTATCTCTTATCGGGGCAATTATATTTTTACCTCATAAGCAACCTATTAAATCTACAGCAACAGCTACAAAATTTCAACCTACTTCACTTATGTGGACTTGGGCAATAATTTATATGATATTTATGGTCGGCGGTCAAACATATGCAAACTCAGCTGCTGCTTTAATTGAAGAGATGAACCTAGGCGATTCTGTTGCAGCTGGATATTCACTTGCAATATTTGCAGTTGGCGGATTAGTTATGGGGCTTGTATATGGTAAATTTGCAAAGAAATTTGGTAAAGCTACGTTAAGTTTAGGGTGCTGTATTATGATTGTAGCATTTTTATTAATAGCACTAGTTCCTAATCTATTAGTATCATATTTTGGTGCATTCTTATGTGGGGTTTCATTATCAATATGTATTCCAGGTGCCATTAATGGAACAGCTGCATCTGTTACCCCTGAATCGTCTGGGATGGCAGTGTCAGTTGCCACTTGTACTCAAAATATCGGCATGGCCCTATGTCCATATATAGTAACTCCTGCTGGAGCTATGCTTGTATCTGCAACAAACCCAAATTATACCGTAAACCAAGGTGCTCTATTATGTGCAACAGGTATTGTAGCAGTTGTTGCTATAATGTTTATGGGGGTTAGTAAAAAATAAATTATAACTAATAAATAAGACCTTGCTACTTTCTGAGATAACAAGGTCTTATTTTATATTCCACTAAACAGTTTATCTGCTGTTATTTCCAATACTTTATTTCCATATTGCTTACTCAGTTTGCCTTTGTTCCATTCGTTTCCAGTTAATATAACCATATAAGTCATTTATAAAAAATATTACAAAGCACATTAACACAGATAAGTATGAGATATCTTCTATAGCAGCTAAAATCCACAGTATTATAAGAACTAAGTCATTAATTGCATACCCTATAGCATAATACGGACTTCTCTTATACGTCAGATATGCCGCCGCAAAACTTGTACCTACAGATATAGTACTCACATTTAGATATGCTGTATTAAAATATTTTAGTATAAAATAAAATACTATAGATACTGCTATGGTCAAATACGCTACCTTAACCCAATCTTTGGTAGTTAAACAACTTACTGCCACTTCTACTTTATCTTCAGCATACGGATTTTTTCTCCACGATATCAAAGATAATGCTGACATCGGCAGAGTCATTCCCACATACGTAACCATTTCTCCATAATAAGTTAACGAAAATGATATAATACCGTACAATATACTAAAAATTATCATTAAGAATGGTCCTATAGGGTTTCCTTTGGCACAAAAAATTAGTGATGTAACTCCTATAATTGATGCTATAAGGGTTAAATAATTAGTCCTATCAAATATAAAAAATGTCGCCAAAACCGCTAGCATAGAACCTAACCATAACATAAGTTCGTATTTTGAAAAATATGCTACTGCCCAATTAATTATTTTCACAATCTCCTCCCCCATTTCTTATTACATTTTATCATAATATATTCAAGGCTTCAAGCATGTCAATCTAATGCATGTTATTTTGGATTGAATTTTACAAAATCTGACCTCAATAAGGGTCAAGGGACGGAGTCCCTTGTGGGGGCGGATACCCCCCAACACCCCCCTATAAACACCTAATTACTCTCGAGCTTTCACTAAAAAGATATAGAAGAAAACTTCATTCAGTGGAGGTTCTAACCCCGCCACTGAATGTTAGTTGCTTGACACTTTTATTATAAAATGATATAATTTCTTTAACAAATTTTAGTATTTTAAGGAGGAATTATGTCATTAAACTTTGATGTTATCGGTGTTAAAAAAGGACCTTTTGAATTAGAATACAACTGGAACAAACTTGCACTTTATGCTCTTAGCGTAGGCTCGACTGTTAACGAAGAACTTGAGTATGTATATGAAAAATCTATGAAAATCATCCCTACTTATTGGGCGGCTATTCTAGGTTTTACGTCATTTACAGATGCTTATGAATATGGACAAAATATACCTACCACATTACATTTTGGATTTGAAATTGAGTTTCATAAACCTATAACAAATACAAATGGCAAAATACATTACACAATTGAGCTCAAAGATATTTATGATAGGGGCGAGGGCAGAGGCAGTCTTGCGATTATTGAAGCTATTGCATATGATGAGCAAGATGAAAAATTATTTACATTAATTACTAAAGATATTGATTTATCTACTGGCGGATTTGGTGGTGAACAGCCTCCACGTGAAATAGTTAATTTCCCAGAAGGTACACCAGATTTTGAAGTAAAAGACCACATAGGACCTAATCAAGCTGCTTTATATAGAATTGATAATGATGCTAATATTTTGCATATTGACCCTGATTTTGCACTAGAAGGTGGCTTTGTTAAACCTATAATTATGGGAATGTGCACTGTAGGTTACGCTTGTCGTGCTTTACTAAAAACTGTTTGTCAGCCTGAACAAATCAAAAAACTTAAGGTACGCTTTACAGCTCCACTAGAACTTGACCAACCTATTACTACTCAAATATGGAAAATTGATGAAACAAATGCAATGTTTAAACTTATAAATAATAGCACTAATGATGTTGTGCTTAATTTTTGTTCAGTAGAATTATTTTAGTATAATTATTTTAGTATAATTATTTTAAAGGAGAAATCAGAATGGATATTAAAACCGCAATTGAAACTCGTAAAAGCACTAGAGGATTTATTGATAAACAAATTCCAACTGAAATATTAGAAGATATTTTAACTACTGCTTTTAGAAGTCCTTCTTCAACTAATGTACAACCTTGGTATGTTCACGTTGTACGTGGCGAAGTACTAGACCATATTAAAGATGCAAATGATAAATTATTTAATGATGGCATTGATGTGGACGTGCCTGAGCCACCTTTAACAGCCATCCATAAGCAACGCAGAATAGGTCTAGCTAAAGATTTATTTAGATTACTTGAGATTAAAAGAGAAGAAATAGATAAGCGAACTGCGTGGCAAGCACAAAATAATAGATTATTTGAAGCACCATGTGCTATGATCCTTACAATTGATAAAGACTTTTTTGAAAATAAGTATGGCGTATTTAATGCTGGTCTTTTAGCACAGAGTATTTGTCTAGCTGCTATGCAACATGGAGTTAGCACTTGTATCACAGAGCAAGGTTCTTCGTATCATTCAGTTATAAAAGACTACCTTGATATAGGAGATGATGAGGTAATATTAGTTGCAATAGTATTAGGATATGAAGACCCGGATTTTGCAGCAAATAAATTAGTTTCTCAACGTGCTCCATTAGAAGAAGTTGCAAAATTTTATTAGTTTTTTATTAATAAAAATGGGGAAAGTCAGCAAAACTTTCCCCATTTTAAAATATTTTTTAAATATGCCTTGCAAAATCTCAATTTTGCCCATATACTCTTATTCATAAGCATGCATAGCTCAGCTGGATAGAGCACCTGACTTCGGATCAGGGTGTCGTGGGTTCGAATCCTACTGCGTGCGTTTTTGATATAATCTTACCATAACCGCCTTCTGAGCATGTAATCTATTTTCCGCTTCTTCAAATATATATTTCGCATTTTCTTCAAACACTTCTGCAGATATTTCCTCTTCTCTATGTGCTGGTAAACAATGTAGCACCATATAATCTTTATTTGCAGCCGATAGCAAGTCTTTTGTTAAGCAATATCCTTTAAACGCTTCTGCTCTTTTTTGAGTTTCGTCTTCTTGTCCCATACTTGTCCATACATCTGTAACAATTACATCTGCATCTTTCACAGCAACTTCAGGCTTTGTAGTCATCTCAAATTTATCACCGTATTCTTTAGCAAACTCTAGTATAGTCGCATCAGGTTCATACCCTTTTGGAACGGCTATAGATACTCTCATACCTACTTTTAATGCCCCCACCACTAAGCTATTACACATATTATTGCCATCTCCTACATAGCATAGCTTTAAATTATAAAAACTTATCTTAAATTCTCTTATTGTCATAAGGTCTGCTAGCACTTGACAAGGGTGTGAAAAATCTGTTAATCCATTTATAACGCCTAATCCTGAATATTTTGCTAAATCTTCTACTGTACTTTGTTTAAATGTTCTAATCATAATCCCATCTAAATATCTACCCAATACTCGTGCAGTATCACACAAAGGCTCACCTCTACCAATTTGCAAGTCCGAGCTAGATAAAAATAGTGGTGTTGCACCAAGCTCTGTTATACCCACCTCAAAGGATATACGGGTTCTGGTGGAAGATTTTTCAAAAATCATACCTATTTTTTGTCCTTCTAATAATTTATGTGATATGCCATGTTTTCTTTCATATTTTAATTGGTCTGCTAAGTCTAGTATATCTGTGATTTCGGTAGCTGATAAGTCTAACATTTTAAATAAATTTTCCATTGTTTACTCCTTTTAATTTAGTACAATTTTTAACACTTCTACGCACCTGTCAATTTGCTCTTTTTCCACTATCAATGGTGGTAAAAATCTAATAGTATTATTACCTGCAGTTAATACCAGTACTTTTTCTACCATACATTTATTCCTAATTTCTGCATTTGACACATTTTGCAATTCTAGTCCTATCATAAGACCCATTCCTCTAACTTGCTTTATATATGGGCTATCAATCTCTAACAAACGGTTTAGAAAATACTCGCCATTTTCTGTCACTTTTGTTAAAAATGAATCATTAATTTCGTCTACTACAATATTTGCAACTCTACAAGATAAGGGATTTCCACCAAATGTTGAACCGTGGTCTGCAAGTTGTAGCGTATCTTTACACTTATCCCCAGAAAGCACTGCACCTATTGGTATTCCACCACCTAATCCTTTTGCTAAAGTTATAATATCTGGCTTTATATTGTATTTATCACTCGCTATAAAGCTGCCACATCTTCCAACTCCAGTTTGTATCTCATCAACTATAAGCAAAATATCATTCTGATTACAAATATTTGCAATCTGTTGTACAAACTCAATATCTAACGGTAATACTCCGCCCTCTCCTTGTACAACTTCTATCATAATAGCACAAGTTTTTGAAGTAATCTGTATTGGCTGGTGTGGCGTTGCATATACAAATCCTTCAGTAAACGGCATAAAGTGTGTATGAAATTTATCTTGTCCAGTCGCTTTTAAAGTTGTTATTGTCCTTCCATGAAACGAATTTTTTAGTGTAATAATCTCATGTCTGCCCTCACCATATTTATCGTAACTGTACTTCCTAGCAATTTTTATGGCCCCTTCATTTGCTTCAGCACCACTATTTGCAAAAAATACATTAGTAAGCCCAGTGCGTTTGCATAACTTTGTTGCCAATATTTCATCTTTGCTTGTATCATATAAATTAGATAAATGCATAAGACTTGCCCCTTGTTGCAGTGCTTGTACAATCTTATTATGGTTATATCCTAGCGAATTTACACCTATACCGCTTGTAAAGTCTAAATAAGCCTCTTCTTTATCTGTATAGACATAGCATCCCTCGCCTCTTACAAAAGTTAAATCCGGTTTTTGATAAGTGTTCATTAAATAACTCATAATTTGCTCCTAATAAAATAATGTTCCGCTTCCTTCGTCTGAAAGAAGTTCTAATAATATAGAGTGTTTTGTTGTGCCATCTTGTATTGTAGTTTGCTTTACACCGTTTCTTACAGCTAATGTACAACAATCAACTTTAGGTATCATACCTCCAGAAATAATACCTTCTTGCACAAGGCTAGGCACACGAGAAACTTGAATTTCCTTTATTAGTGTAGTGTCATCAGCTTTGTCTCGCATGACTCCTTTTACATCTGTAAGCAACATAAAATGGTCTGCTTGTAATACTATACTTAATTTAGCCGCAAATAAATCTGCGTTTACATTCAGGCTGCCTTCCTTTGAACTTGCTATAGAAGAAATTACCGGAATATAATGTTTATCTAGCAAATCATTTATTAAAGTAGGATCAACATTTGTAATATCTCCCACATTTCCGTATTTTTCCATTTTTGTCGCACGAGTTATGTTAGCGTCTAAGCCCGATAATCCTACAGCACTTGCTCCAGCTTTTCCGATTAAACTTACTAATTCTTTATTAGTTTTGCCACATAATACCATTTGAATATACTCAATATCTTCATCATCTGTATATCTTAATCCATCAATAAAGGTACTTTTTTTACCTATCTTATCTAATAGCGTATTTATATCTGGCCCCCCGCCGTGGACCAAAACCACCTTTACTCCTATCATATTTAACAAAACTATATCAGATACAATAGATTCTTTTAATTCTTGCGATAACATCGCATTTCCACCGTATTTTATCACTACAATTTTACCTATATACTTTTTAATATACGGCAAAGCTTCCGTTAATATTTGTGCTACTTGATTTTTCACTTCGTATTCTCCTTAAGATAATTATGACCTATATGACGCATTTATATCAATATACTTTTCTGTTAAATCACATCCATATGCTGTAGCTGTTGCATTTCCTATATTCATTTCTATCTCTATCGTTATTTCCTCATAATTTAATATGTGGGTAGCAACATCTTCATCAAACATAACAGATTGACCGTTTTTGCATATTAAAATATCCCGATTATTACTCTTAAAAGTTATATTTACTTTATTTGGGTCAAAATCTACCCCAGAGTATCCTAGAGCACATAAAATTCTACCCCAGTTTGCATCATTTCCATAGATAGCTGTTTTTACAAGACTAGAAGATACTACAGATTTTGATAATATCCTTGCCTCTTCTAGAGTTTTAGCAGTATTTACAGTCACACAAAGCAGTTTTGACGCACCTTCTCCATCTTTCGCAATTTGTTTGGCTAAACTTAAATTAACCTCCATTAAGGCCTTGGTAAATTCTTCAAAATTCTCATCTTGCTTATCTATAATATCATTGCCACTTTGTGCATTTGCCATAATAGATACCATATCATTAGTTGATGTGTCACCATCTACACTTACCATGTTATATGTTAAATCAACTGTACTAGTCAGTGCTAATTTTAACATATCTGCGGTTATATTTACATCAGTCGTAATAAACGATAACATGGTTGCCATATTTGGATGTATCATACCCGAGCCTTTTGCGATAGCTCCAATCTTACAAGTCTTACCTGCTATTTTAAATTCATACGCCACTTCTTTTATAATAAGGTCAGTCGTCATAATAGCTTCTGCCGCATCTAGAGAACCGTTATTTTCTACTGTTATCTCTTTTATTCCTTGCTCAATCTTTTCAATCTCTAGCGGTACACCAATAACGCCTGTACTTGCTATAATAACATCAGATTTTTGTACATTAAACTTGTCTGCAATCAGTTGACTCATTTTATTTGCAATATCTATACCATCTGCATTACATGTATTTGCATTTCCACTGTTACAAATCATCAACTGTGCAGTATTGTTTGCTAAATTCTGCTTAGTTACTATTATAGGTGCCCCTAAAACTTTATTTTGCGTATAAACTGCTGCTGCTACAGCTAAATTATCTGATATAATTACTGCCAGATCTTTCTTAGTCATATTTTTTCTAATTCCACAATGCACAGCACCAGCTTTAAATCCTTTTGCTGCCGTAATTCCACCTTCAATAAACATTTTTTCACCCTCTATTAAATTCTTAATCCTAAATACTCATCATTTCCACACTTTAAATTTAAACATTGCAGGCAAGAGCCTGATGCTCCTTTACCTAAATTATCAAATAATGCATGCAAGTATACTTCATTATTATTTCCTGTCACCAAAATGTCAAGGGAATCCTGGTTTTCTTTATAAAAAGGATTTATAAAACCGTTTTCTATTGCTGGATAGTTATTAAATTCAACTACATTAATTAATTTTTGGTTATCATAATAACTTCTGTAAACATCTATTATTTCCTGCATATTCATATTATGCAACGGTATGGATACTAACATACCAGAATAGTTATCTGCAACCATTGGCATAAATATAGGATTATGTGATAATTTAGCAAGTTTTTTCATCTCACTAAGATGCTTGTGCTTAAGTTCTAATGCATATGGACGTGGGAATTTATAAAATTCTGCTCTATCAGCTCTTTGATAATCATCTATCATTTTATTTCCACCACCGCTATACCCTGTAATAGAAGTAACAGATAAATAATCATCTTCTTTTATAATTCCCTTTTCTCTAAGCGGAACAACCAACGCCAAAAAACCTGTTGCATGGCAGCCTGGATTGGCAATTTTATCTTGCTGTTTAATTTGTTCTCGTTTACCTATCTCAGCAAAACCGTATACCCAACTTGTCCTAAATTCCGTCGAAGTGTCAATCAGAGGCACTTTAATAAATGGTGATATCTCTTTTGTAGCCTCATTTGGTAAACACGTAATAGCAATATCCGCACTATTAGCTATCTCTATTCTTTTATCTAAAATTTTTCTATCTTCAAACGGAAGTTCTATTATTTTATATTCATCTAAATTTTCTAATCTATTCTTTAATGCCAGTCCTGTAGTACCATAACTACCGTCTATATATACACTTTTCATAAAATTCTCCTTGATTATATTTTGTGAATTGCATTTTAATACCTTAATATTGATTATACAAAAATCTTTAGCCAAATGCAAGATATTTTTATAAATATACTTTATATAGCATATTTATTCAATAGTAATTTTTTAATAAATCCCAAAATCCGCTTTTTCGTCATTAATAATTTGCCCATGTTCAAAATAGTCTTAACTATAGTAACTTTCAAAAATAGCTTATCTACTTATATTATTTGAAAAATATGGAAATTAATATCCATATTTGAATATAATGTATAACAACGCTATTTTTAGGAGGTTTATTATGTGTTCAATTTGTGGCATACTTAATTTTAACGAGTCTTTAGGCCTAGATAAAACTATAATAGAAAATATGGGGAAAACAATGCTTCATCGTGGTCCTGATCAACAAGGTTTATTTATGGATAGAAATGTTGTATTTCAACATAATCGCTTATCTATTATGGATCCTGAAAACGGTTTACAACCTATGACTAGAACATACAACGGTAAAACATATACTATAATTTATAATGGTGAGATATATAACACACCGCTTTTACGTGATGAAATTATTAAAGCGGGTATAACTCTTGAAACTACTTGTGATACGGAAGTTGTATTATATACTTATATTTTATATGGAAATGGCTGTGCTTCTAAACTTAACGGCATATTTGCATTTGCAGTATACGATGATGATAAGGTATATTTATGCCGTGATAGGTTTGGAGTAAAGCCATTCTTTTATTCCATACACAACAATAATTTTATATTTGGCTCTGAAGTTAAATCAATACTAGCCCATCCTGATATTCGTCCAGTAATTGACCAAACTGGCCTTTGGCAATTATTATTCTTATCACCTATGAAACTGGCTGGCACTGGAGTGTTTAAAAATATTAAAGAAATTCCACCGGCGACTCAGGGGTATTTTGATAAGAATGGACTTAGATTAGAAAAATATTGGGAATTACAGGCTAAGCCATTTACACAAACGGCTGACGAAGCAATTCAGGAAACGCAAGAAATTTTAACTGACGCTATAAAAACTCAGTTAGTGTCAGATGTACCATTATGCACATTTTTATCCGGTGGTATAGACAGCTCAATTATTAGCTCTGTTGCATCTTTACACTATAAAGAACGTGGCGAAGTTTTGTCTACTTTTTCTTTTGAGTATCTAGGTAATAAAGAAAACTTCAAGAAAACTTTATTTCAACCAGAAGCTGATGACACATACGCTAGATATCTTGCAGATTATTTAGGCACCAATCATACTGTGCTTACAGCAACTACGCCTGCTCTTATTGATTATTTAGAAGAAGCCTCTCCATTGTAAACACAAATATTTGATGATTCGTTTTTAAAG
>MDJN01000002.1 GCA_001995005.1 Candidatus Parepulonipiscium sp. PG-Nun2H_MBin03
GATAAAGAGCAAGTAATCTTTTCAGATTAAGGCAACTAACATTCAGTGGCGGGGTTAGAACCCACACTGAATGAAGTTTTCTTCTATTTAAGACATTAACCCATTATATATCTGATATCTTTTTTGCCATATTTTTATCAACTTTTAAAATATGCTCAGTTAACCATTCTATTAAAAATATCAAAATATTTTTAATTACTTCATCATCTGTTTGGATATCTACTCCACCCACCAGTTCTTCTAGTTTTTCAATAAAATCTGTATGTAAAACTTTGTGCTCAAAAAATTTATTGTAGTTTGCCTTAATCATTATTTCTTCTTCTTGTTCAAAATGAAATATAGTATATTCCTTCAGTTTTTGTAGTAATTCGATAATACTATCATATTTATCATACGCATATTGATTAAGTATATGTTCTGTTTGAATTACTATATCAAACAATACTTTATGTTGCTCATCCACCATGTCTATGCCCACTTTGTAACTGTCTTGCCACTTAATCACACAATCACTCTCCTTATCACAAAAACATAAGTCTTACATCAAATTACATTGTAAGACTTATTATAACGCACCTGATAGGAGTCGAACCTACGACCTAACCCTTAGGAGGGGCTCGCTCTATCCTGCTGAGCTACAGATGCGTATTAATACCATTTTATATATTTTGCCACCAATTGTCAAGTTAATTTTCTTTTTTAATCTAATTATCGCCAAAAAAAGAGAGTACCACCTACGCCTAAACGGTACTCTTATAATATATTTATCACACAATAATTAAAATAGAATGATTTTTTGGGGGAATCACTCTATAAGTTAAAATTTTGCGAATAACTGTACCCAGATATTTCTATCTTCTTCGTATCCAACTCCTATATGCTCATAAACCGGATTTAAGATATTGGCTCTATGAGAGGTACTGTTCATCCACTGAGATACTACCTGTGCAGCTAAAGTTTGACCTTTTGCAATATTCTCGCCTGCTGCATAATATGAAATTCCAAATTCTTTTAACATGTTAAACGGTGAACCATATGTAGGGCTGTAATGACTAAAATACAGATTTTCACTCATATCCTGTGCTTTTACATCTGATACCTCGCAAAGTCTTATATCCATTTCAAGAGGTTGCATATTATATTTTGCTCTCTCAATATTTACAAGATCTACTACCATTTCTTCAATTTCAGTTACTACTTCCTCATATGTAAAATCTTCAACTGCAGGTATTGCATCATTTGTACTTTTACCTACTTCTTTTGCTTGTACTACAGACGTACTAAGTACCCCTCCTAGTAACATATACCCACAAACTTTCTTAAAACTGTTCATTGTTGCCTCCTAAATTGATATATCTAGTATATCTTAAGACAATCAACTTTCTAACTTCATAGAGGCAAGAGTCATTGCCCCCCCTAATAAGGGCCTACTTATTCAAGGTATCTATGTATATTAGAATTAACTAAAATTACTAGTTAACCGTTAATCGCCTTGACATATAGACATTTGGTGTTTCTTACTTTTACTATTTTATTCTTTTATTAAAATTTTATAACATTTATATTACAAGTATAACACAACTTTTATAGCTTGTCTATGGTAATACATGGGAAGATTAATTTCTGTATTTTGGTACAAACTATACTATATAATAATTTCAAAGGAGTGAGACAACTTGAATACTAAATTTCCAAAAATTTCTACTATCTTACTTGCTATGATTTTAGCTCAAAAAGCCATATTCGCCACTGACGTTATTCCTTTTGAAATTGAGTTAGAAACATCAGAAGAAGAGATATTAGAAGAAAATACTGAAAGTCCTGAGCCGTCTACTAGTTCACCTAAGCTAAGCGAAGAAGAGTTAATGACAAAGTTTTTTGATATTTTATCTGGTATTATATTAAATCGAAATGAATATGTCTTAAATCATGACATAGAGTCTCTTGAAAAATTATACGATACCGATATCAAAGTAAGCCGTTACGCCTTTGAGCATGAGTCTATAAAAGCTGATTACCTTGCTAATTGGGCCCAAAAACAAGGTATAACTTTTTCAGATATTGACTCATTTATAAAGATGAGAAAAGTTAGAGATCGTGAAAACGGGTTGTTTGGTATGACTTGCAATATTAATACTACCTATACTTATCATTATAACAATGAGCCTGAAGTCAGCACATCGTTTAGTCTAGGCACTTCTCACTACATTCATTTGCAACAAAAAGGTGAGGATTATGTAATTGTTAAAGAATGGTATACTGATCCATTTTCTGATTCCTTAGAATTAAAGGGCAAGGAACCACAGGAATTAACCGATTTTATAGTTAGTCAAAATGCTCCTGATTTCACTCCATCAGAGACTCTTAAAAAAGGTCTTGAATATGCTCACACATATTGCGGAATAGGTGCCGGCGAACATATGTTCAAGTATAACAGCAAAAGCTATATGGATTGTAATCCTCTAGGGGGAGACTGTGCAAACTTTGCCTCTCAAATAATGTTTGAAAGTGGTGCGTTTAAGAAGAACGGAACGTGGAACTATGACGGAGATGGCACTGCAACTTGGGTTAATGCTCAAAAACTTACGTATTATTTAATGAACAGTGGCCGTGGAGGTAGAATTGCTCACGGAAGTTACGAAAAAGTTTATAAATCGGCTTTTAATCTCAGACCTGGAGACATTGTAGCTTACGAGAAAAAGGGAAGGATAACTCACGTATCCACAGTTACAGCTCTTGATAATAAGGGATATCCTCTGGTTACTTGTCATAATACAGATAGGTTAGTAGTGCCTTATGATTTAGGCTGGAGTAATTCCAACATTACATTTCACTTAATAGACGTATATTACTAAAAAGCTACCAATTAAGGTAGCTTACATAATTGTGGCTCCGCCTATCACTAAATCATCTTGATAAAAAACGATGGCTTGCCCTGGAGTCGGTGCTCTTTGTGGCTCAGAAAACGTAAATTTGAGCTTATCTTCTGTAATATTTACTGTACACGGTGACGGCTTATGACTATATCTAATTTTGCCTAACGCCTTAATTTCACCTTCAAAATTGTCAAACGCCATAAAATTAGGATTAGTTGCATAAATTGTATTTGTAAATAAATCCATATCATCACCTAGAGTAATTGTATTATCCTCTGCATTTATTTTGGTTACAAATGTAGGTTTGCCAAAAGCAATGCCTAGCCCTTTTCTCTGGCCTATTGTATAGTTAATAATTCCTTTATGCTTGCCCAATACTTTTCCGTCTTTATCTATAAAGTTGCCTCTTACACTTTTTATATCCGTTAACTGCTCAATGTAGTTTGCGTAGTTATTATCTGTAACAAAGCAAATTTCTTGGCTATCCGGTTTGTTTGCCACCAGCAACCCTATTTCTTTAGCAATTTCTCTCACTTCTTCTTTTGTATATTCGCCTAGTGGCATCAATGTATGCTTTAATTGATGTTGAGTTAAGTTATACAATGCATAAGTCTGGTCTTTTTTTAATGTCTTAGATTGCTTAAGCTGATATCTGCCTGCATTTTCTACAATATTTGCATAGTGACCTGTTGCAATAAAGTCTGCCCCTATTTGCAACGATTTTGTCAGCAGAGATTCCCATTTAACATATCTATTGCAAGCAATACATGGGTTTGGGGTTCTGCCTATCTTATACTCATCAACAAAATACTCTATAACATTTTTTTTAAAATCATCTCTAAAATTCATTACATAATGGGGAATGTCAATCATTTGAGCGACTCTTCTTGCATCATCTATTGCACTAAGCCCGCAACAAGAATTTTCTGCATTATCATCTTTTTGCCAAATTTGCATAGTCACTCCAATAACTTCATAACCCGCTTTCTTCAAAAGATACGCTGCTACTGAGCTATCCACGCCTCCTGACATTCCTACTACAACCTTTTTAGCCATTCATTACCTCATCATGGATATGCTCGTGATGGTCTATATCGTCTTTTGGTTGCTCTAAACCATCTATTACTATATTATTTTTTTCAGCATAATCCCACAGTGCTGCATGCAAAGACTCTTCTGCAAGTAATGAGCAGTGCATTTTCACAGGTGGCAATCCACCCAGTTCTTCTGCTACCATCTTATTTGTTATTTTTAATGCATCCTCAACACTTTTTCCAATTATCAGTTCTGTTGCCATAGAGCTAGTCGCAACAGCTGCCCCGCAACCAAAAGTTTTAAATTTTGCATCTTTTATAATGCCGTCTTCAATTTGTAGGTATACTTTCATTATGTCACCACATTTAGCATTACCTACTGTACCTACTCCACTTGCATTTTCAATTTCTCCAACATTTCTAGGATTAGAAAAATGCTCCATTACTTTTTCTGTATACATAAAATTCTCCTATTTTGTATGTTTT
>MDJN01000003.1 GCA_001995005.1 Candidatus Parepulonipiscium sp. PG-Nun2H_MBin03
TTCTCCTCAAAGAGGAGAGCAAAATATTAAGGAGAAACTTCAACGACTATTCCTCTTGAGGGAAGTACACTACAAGCAGGTCATATTTACCCCATTATTAGGGAGATAAGGCAAATGGTAGTGGAAGCGGGTAGCCCCTAACGGTAATATATGACCTCCTCTTTGGGCAGGGAAATAAATTAGACGAGGGAGAAGATATAGTCTGTGCTTATATGAAAATATAAGAGGTCTATCGAAAGATGTGACTGCATTAAGAGTAGCGTCTTAATGTGAACGATAATCTTCCGTATTACCTAGTGTAAGGAAGACACAGTACAAGATTAAGAAGTTCGGGTATCAGTTATATATATATAGAAGATGGTTTATCTGAACAAGTAGTTATGGACCTAGTATTTGAAGAAACTATAAAGAAAACAATACTTGCAAAGTTAAAACTTCTATATTTACAAGTACAAAAAAAGCGTACTATAAATGAAAACTTATTAAAAGACATTGTAAATCTAATAAAATTTAACGTAAATATTAATGAAAATGCTGTATTATTTAAAGATATTATAGCTAATGATAAGGTTAGTGACATTTCTATGCATTCCTTAGAAGTGGCAGTATTATGCATACGAGCTATGAAAAATGCCCGTGTAGGCTATGATGCAGTAGAAAAAATAATGTATAGCTCAATTTTACATGACATTGGAAAATTAGTAGATAATACAGAAAATCATAGACGAACAGCATTTGATATGATAAAGGCTAGTACATCTTTATCACCAGTAGTTTATATTCCAATCTTGCATATACATGAAAAAATAGATGGTTCAGGCCCAGAAAAAGTCAAGGCAGAATCATTGCATATAAATGCACAAGTTCTTCATATAGCAAATAATTATAGTAATTTATTAGCTAAAATACCTTCGCCTGATGAGGCTGTTGAACGTTTGCAAGCAGACGCTTTAAGAAAGTTTGATTTGGCTATATTTAATAAAGCTATAGAAGTTTTTTACTGTTATCCAAACGGCGTTAAAGTTGAGCTTACAACAGGAGATAAGGCATTGGTTATTCAACAACACGTAGGTTTTCCAACACGACCAGTGATAGTAACAGATGACGGGACTAATATTGACATGATGGAATCGCCTAGTATATTTATTAAACATATTCTACACTAATATATATTATTCATTACAGTACAGGAGTATTTTATGCATTATTCGCAAATAAGAAAATTTGACACAGCAAATGGCACTGGCATACGTACTACTTTATTTGTATCTGGGTGCACAAAAGAATGCAAGGACTGCTTTAATGATGCATACAAAAGTTTTACCACAGGTTATGTATGGGATGAAGTTATAGAAAAAAATTTTTTAGCCCACATTAATTCGCCTATTATACAAGGTGTATCTATACTAGGTGGTGAACCAATGGATCAAATTATGGATGATACTTTATTAAATCTGGTAAAAAAAATATCTAAAAATATATGGATATATTCAGGATACACCTTTGAAGAAATTATAAATAATAAAAAACGTTACGAAATTATAAAACACTGTGATGTATTAGTAGATGGGCCCTATATAGATAAACTTAAAGATTTACGCTTAGCGTTTGTCGGTAGTAGCAATCAAAGGATTATTAATATACAAAAAAGTTTGGATTGTAACGAAATAGTATTATTAAAATTATGATATGCAAGGAGCGACAGATGATTTATTTTGCAAAAATGAATGATAAGGCGATATTGCCTAGTAAAAGAGTAGAAGATGCTGGTTATGATATATACGCTTGTTGTGATGATATAGCAATTGCCACTGGTGAAACAAAACTAATACCAACAGGCATAGCCTCAGCGTTTAGCGATGATTACGTAGCTATAATAAAGGAGCGGAGTTCTCTAGGAAAATTAGGTTTAGGGGTGCGAGGCGGAGTTATAGATTCGGGGTACCGTGGTGAATGGAAAATTGCCATGACTAATCATTCTAACCAAGATATTGTCATATCAACTAAAAAAGCTATAGTGCAATGCATTTTTGTTGAAGTGCCAAAAATTAAAGTGCAAGAGATTGAATATAACGATTTGCTAAAAATTAAATCTGAAAGAGGCGTAGGTGGATTTGGCTCTTCAGGAAAATAGTTGATTAAAACTCAAACTGGAAACGGCTTGAGTTTTTTTGTGTAAAAATTAAGTTTGAATTGTTATAGATGGAGATAAGTATATAAAAAATCCATTTTTTTGCATTTTTCTTGAAAAAAAAGTTTTAATTATCAAAAATATGGGTATAGCTATAATAGACTAAAAACTAGGAGAGAATAATGAATAAATAATTACCATAAAATTTAAATAAGATTTTCACTTTAAAATCGTTAAAAAATAGGGTGTTGACATTTGGTAAAAAGTATGTTTATGTAATATAAGTAAAAAAGTATTATGACTTAGGGTTATATTTATTAGCTTTTTGGATAAAATAAAGATAATAAATGGATAAAATAAGAAAAAAAATTAAGATTTGTGCAAATATACTATATTTTTTTTACTAAAGTGTGTATAATGATAGAAGAATAATTTCAAGGAGGATTTACAATGTCAGATTTAAAGATACAAACAGAGTTAGAAGAAGAAAATTTAACTATGGCAGATTTAATGGCAGAAGTTGATAAAACAATGGCAAGAATATATAGAGGAGACATTAAAAAAGCTACTGTTATTGCAATTGAAGAGAAAGGATTAATTTTAAATATAGGTTACCATGCAGATGCGGTTATGAATTTTAGTGAGTACAGTGCAGATGCAGTTGATAAATCAACTATAAGCATAGGAGATGAATTTAAAGTTACAGTATTAAAGTTAGATGATGGAGAAGGAAATGTAGTTGTTTCTAAAAAACGAGCAGATAACGAAAAATCTTATGAAGAAATTGAGCAGATGTTTAAGAATAAGCAAGTGATAACTGTAAGACTTAAAGAAGTGACAAAAGGTGGATTAATCACAAATATAAAAGGGGTAAGAGCGTTTATACCAGGTTCTCAAATTACTGATACATACGTAGAGGATTTAAAAACCTACGTAGGCAAAGATGTTGAAGTACAAATAATAGAATTTGAACCCCGCCAAAGAAAACTTATTTTATCTGGAAAAGCTATTGCAAAACAAAAACGTATTGAACGTAGAAAAGATAGATTAACTCAACTAAAAGAAAATGAAAAGTATATCGGAACTGTTACTAAGCTTATGAATTATGGGGCATTTGTAGATTTAGATGGAGTAGAAGGCTTAGTACACAATAGCGATTTATCTTGGCAAAGAATTAAACATCCATCAGATGTTGTAAAAGAAGGAGAAAAGGTAGAAGTTACTATAATTTCTATTAATGCAGAAAACGGTAAAATTGCACTGGCTATAAAAGATAGAGATAATGACCCATGGCAACTTGCTATAAATAACCTATCAGAAGGGCAAGTTATAAAAGGAGTAGTAACTAAATTTATGCCATTTGGTGCGTTTGTAAAAATATTTGATGGTGTAGAAGGTTTAGTTCATATATCTCAAATTAGTACAAAGCGTATTAATAAGCCTGAAGAGGTATTAGAGTTAAATCAAGAAATAGAAGTAAAAGTAATTAAAATAGATAAGCAAGATAAAAAAATTAGTTTAAGTATTACTGCTGTAGCTGAACAAGTGGATGATGAATTAAAAAAGACTTATATGGCGTAAAAAACTAACATAATAGAGTTTGTATACAGTCTAGGCTACTTGTGGTAGCCTTTTTTTATTGAGGAGGTTATTGTGTTTGAGCTGGTTTAGAAAAATATTTTCAAAAAAGAATGAAGTAAAAACTTATGAAGGAAAATTTGATGATGTTGATATAGATAATCTTTTTGAAAGTCTTAAAACTACATCTATAAAAATACAAAGACAAGAAAAATATTTAGAAGATGTGCAAGCATTAGAATCACCCTTAAGTAGCTTTTTAAGCTTAGATGAAAATACCCAAAAAAGCTTGAAAAATTATGCGACACAATATAAGGATATTACAGATGAGCAACGTGGCCTTCAAACAAGACTAGTCAAAAACAATCCCGCTCTATATAGAATTTCTATATACGAACAAGAGGTGCCTACTCTATTAATTGAGTTAAAACAAGTGCAAAACCTTGTGAAAACTTTTAGAAATAACATATACTATTTACGAGATGAAAAAGAAGAGCTTATACAAGATAGAGTTATGTTAATAAGAGGATACGATTATTTGCGAAAATTTAGTATAGTATTTGCTGTGTTACTTGCCTTATGTTTACTACTAATTTTTACAATGATGCAAGTTTTACGAGAAGATATATGGATATATATGAGTGCTGTTTGTGGGGTATTTATTATATTTGTACCGACTCTTCTTTTAACAAAAGAAAAATTAGAAAAAGAGATGACAAGAAACGAAATATTACAAAAACGTGCCGCAAAATATATAAAAAAATACCAAATTCATTATTTTCAGCAAAAAAATTATCTACAATATGAATTTAGCAAGCTGGGCGTAGATAGCATAAAAAAGCTTGAAAATTATTATGATAAATACTTGACGTATAAGGCATACGAAGTAAAATATAATAGAAACATACAGACTATGCAAATTTCTCAGCAGAAAATCCAAGAGATTTTATCTGACCATAAATTACCGACTGAAGATAGCATAGTTATCGAAGAATGGCTATTTAATCCACATAAAATCGAAGAAAGTAAGATGTTAGTAAGAGAGATTGAGCCTATTAAGGTACAAATTAAAACTCTTAAAGAATACGAAGAAGATGTATATAAGCAGTTAATAGCATATGCTGAGATGGATGAGTATAAGGATATTGTTGCGAAAAAGCTAGACGAACACTATGAATGGCTTAACGAACGCCTTGACAAGGAAAAGGCAGTCAATTACAATAAAAAATAATTTTTAGGAGGCATGGCGATACAACCAGTTGGATTTATTTTATTTTTGATAGGACTTACACTGCTACTGTTTGGGAAAAGAATAGTAATAGGCAGAATAAATTTAGAAGAACAAGATAAGGAAGAGTTTACGTTTCTCGTTGGAGGTGCCATTATTGCTGTTAAATTAGCAGGCATAATTATATTGATACTAGGTTTCTTATTTTTGTTGCTATAAGGGAAGGATAAAAAGATGTTAGAAAAAATTTATGACCCGCATATCGTTGAAGAGAGGCTATATAAAAAATGGTTAGACAAGGGGTATTTTAGGCAAGAAGTAGATAAAACACGTGAACCTTTTACTATTGTGATGCCACCCCCAAATATAACAGGACAGCTGCATATGGGCCATGCTCTTGATAATACAATACAAGATATACTAAGTAGATATAAAAGAATGCAAGGGTACAATGTATTATGGATGCCAGGAACAGACCACGCTAGCATAGCAACAGAAGTTAAAATAGTAAACAGATTACTAGAGAGCGGGATAACTAAAGAACAATTAGGACGAGAGGGTTTTCTAGAAAAAGCTTGGGAATGGAAAGAGGAATTTGGCAGTACAATTACTGAACAGCTAAAAAAATTAGGATCATCTGCTGACTGGAGCCGTGAGCGTTTTACAATGGACGCAGGGCTTTCTTATGCAGTTGAAGAAGTATTTATAAAATTGTATGAAAAAGGATATATATATAAAGGATCTCGCATTATAAATTGGTGTCCTGTATGTAAAACGAGCATATCTGATGCAGAGGTAATTCATGAAGAAAAACAAGGAAACTTCTATCATATTTCTTATAAAATTAAAGATAGCGACGAAGTATTGCATTTAGCGACGACAAGGCCAGAAACTTTGTTAGGTGATACTGCTGTAGCAGTTAATCCTGATGATGATAGATATAAACATTTAATAGGCAAAAAAGTAATTGTTCCGTTAGTAAATAGAGAGATACCTATAGTTGCAGATGAATATGTGGATATAGAATTTGGAACGGGAGTTGTAAAAATAACCCCGGCACATGATCCGAATGATTTTGAGGTTGGCAAACGACATAATTTAGAGCAAATTTGTGTTATGGAAGATGATGGGACTATGAATGCTGTTGCTGGAAAATATGCAGGGCTTGACAGAGCTAAGGCACGAGAGGCAGTTTTGGCTGATTTAGATTCAATAAATCAGTTAGATAAAATAGAAGAACATGACCATAATGTAGGGACGCATGACAGGTGTAAATGCGTAATAGAGCCTATGATAAAAGACCAGTGGTTTGTACGCATGAAAGAGATGGCAGAGCCGGCTATTAAGGCTGTAAAAACTGGTGAGCTTAACTTTGTGCCTGAAAGATTTGGTAAAATCTATCTGAGATGGTTAGAAAACATCCGAGACTGGTGTATTTCTCGCCAATTATGGTGGGGGCACAGGATACCGGCGTACTATTGTAAGGATTGTGGCGAAGTTGTAGTATCACGTCAAATGCCGGATAAATGCAAATGTGGACATGGTGAATTTGTGCAAGATGAAGATACGTTAGATACATGGTTTAGTTCTGCATTATGGCCATTCTCAACACTTGGTTGGCCAGAGAATACGGCGGAGCTTGAACATTTTTATCCAACGAGTGTGCTGGTTACAGCGTATGATATAATATTTTTCTGGGTAGTGAGAATGGTATTTTCAGGTATAGAACAAATGGGTGAGGTGCCTTTTAAGGACGTGTTAATTCATGGGTTAATACGAGACAGCGAAGGGCGTAAAATGAGCAAATCTTTGGGTAATGGTATAGATCCTTTAGATGTGATAAAAGAATATGGTGCTGACGCTTTAAGATTGACATTGGTAACTGGTAATGCTCCTGGTAATGATATGAGATTTTATTATGAGCGAGTGACAGGAAATCGTAATTTTGGAAATAAACTATGGAATGCAGCTAGATTTATACTAATGAATTATGAAGATGAAACGAAAGAACCATCAGCAACTAATTTGACTGCAGCAGATAAATGGATATTATCTAAAGTCAATAGATTGTCTACTGACGTAACAGAAAATTTGGATAAGTATGAGATAGGTTTAGCAATTCAAAAGGTATACGATTTTGCGTGGGAAGAATTTTGTGATTGGTATATAGAAATGGTTAAGCCTAGACTATACAATAAAGAAGATATAACAAGAGAAGCCGCACTCTATACTCTAAAAATAGTTATGATAGATATTTTAAAGATGTTACATCCGTTTATTCCGTTTATAACAGAAGAAATATTTATGGGTCTGCAAGATAAAGAAGAGAGTATTATGATTGCTAGTTGGCCAATATTTAAAGAAGATAGAAATTTTGAGGTAGAAGAGACAGAAATAGAGCTAATCAAAACAGCGGTTAGACAAATAAGAAATATACGTACTGAGATGAATGTAGTACCGTCTAAAAAAGCTAAGGTATATGTTGTTTCGGCGGACGAAAATATACGAGATATTTTTGAGAGGAGTGTTGTATTCTTTAAAACGCTCGCCTTTGCTTCTGAGGTAGTTGTGCAAAAAGATACTGCAGATATTTCAAAGGATGCCATTTCTACTATGATAGTTGGAGCGACTATTTATATGCCGTTTAATGAATTAGTAGATATACAACAAGAAATTTCTAGGTTAACCAAAGAAAAGCAAAAATATGAAAGTGAAATTACTCGTGTTATAAAAAAATTAGCAAATCAAGGATTTGTGAGCAAAGCACCAGCAAATGTTATAGAAGAAGAGAGACAAAAGCAACATAAATATGAAGAGTTGTTAAAAGAAGTGACGTGTAGAATTGAAGAATTAAGCATCAATTATATATAGCCATTTTTGGGCAAGAAATCTTTTATTATATAAGAAGTGGTAAAGATGACGGATATACACCAATAAATTGCAAAAATATTTGTAAAGAATTAACTATTGATTATAGTGTAAAAATAATATATAATTAAAAATAAATATAATATCCAAATGATATCTGCTGGAAAAAGCATATGCTTACCGAAGGTGTAACTCTCTCAGGTGGTCAAAATTTGACTAAAGACAGTAGATTGATGGAATTCTGGAGACGT
>MDJN01000004.1 GCA_001995005.1 Candidatus Parepulonipiscium sp. PG-Nun2H_MBin03
TGACAGGTCTTTCCAAAAACAGTTTCTCTGTCAGGCTGAATAATCCGCAGGCTTTAGTATGAACATATTTAATCAGAAGCACTTTCTACCAGACAGATAGTCCCCATATAATCTGTTGACATTTGGATGAACTGTGGTATTCTTCATATTGACTCCTTGCAGTTTCTATGCAGAGACAATGTGATTATATATAGCTGTAGCTTGGCACTGCAGAGCTACACTGAGACTTTCTACGACCTCAGCTGCTCTTTGTGTTGTTAATAGTAGAAACAACATGAAAAAAGGTTAAATTATCTTGACCTTTCAAAGGAATAGTTCAATATTTTGGATAATATGTCTTTTCACTTTCTGTCCAACTGTTAGATGGGAAGATTGATACCACATGCTGGTGTGTTAAGATTTGAGATGGACTCAGTTGACTCTTAGCTTACTGCAGCTTAGCATAAATATCAGGAGGAAACAGCCAGCCTGGCTCTATGTAAAGGAGTTATGTGCTGTAACATTTTATTTATTCTGGTGGTTTCTTTACAGGTTAAACAAATGAGATACAAAATGTTGTTTAGTGAGCTGTGTGGGTGTAGGAATTTATGACTTCTGACCTGTTTAGTTGGTGCAAGTGTTCATATCCACCAAAACACTTTAGACCGAGGCTTGCTGTTTCCCCTGTTAGCATCTTTATGTTAGGTTAGGCGAAACCTCTTAGCTCCAGCTCCATACCAAACACCCAGGCATGAAGGTGATATCAGTCTTCTCATCCAACCCTCCCAAAATGGTGAACTATTCCTAAAAAGTTATGCAAAACAAATGTGCATCTTTGTGATCCTGTACAGCCATTTGCAATTCTTTTTATTTCTGCACGCCTTTTAGTTTGGTTTCTAGTCTCAAAATATTTGTACACATACATAAGTGCCGTTTTATCTGCAATAGTTCCAATAGTTCCAGCTCTAAAGGCCTTGCCTTGTCCAAATAATACCTCTACATATTTATGGGCTTGTGCTTGATATTCTCCTGAGAAGTTTAAGTCTATATCAGGTTCTTTATCTCCTTCAAAACCTAAGAAGGTCTCAAAAGGTATATCGTGTCCATCTTTTGTTAGAATATGACCACATTTTGGACAATCCATATCTGGCATATCACATCCTGACATACCAACATGCTGCTTTACAATATCGGAGTCAAAATCTGAGTAGAAACATTTTGGACAAATATAGTGTGCAGATAATGGATTAACTTCCGTTATACCACTCATTGTGGCAGCAAAAGATGAACCGACAGATCCCCTTGAACCTACAAGATAACCATGGTCATTTGAATCCCAAACAAGTTTTTGTGATATTATATACATAACAGCATATCCATTATTGATTATCGAGTTAAGCTCCCGTTCTAATCTGGCCTGAACTATAGTCGGTAAATTAGGCCCATATATTTTATGTGCTCTATCATAACAAATTTGTCGCAATTCTTTATCTGAATTTTCTATCATAGGTGGACATTTATCTGGCAACACTGGAGATATTTTTTCAATTTGATCCGCAATTAAATTAGTATTTGTTACCACTACTTCGTACGCAGTCTCCTTGCCTAAATAATTAAATTCTTCAAGCATTTCATCGGTTGTCCGGAAATATAAAGGTGCTTGAAAATCTGCATCTTTAAAGCGTTTATAGTCCATTAAAATACGCCGATATATTTCATCTTCTGGATTTAAAAAATGTACATCACAAGTTGCCACAACCTTTTTATTATACTTTTTTGCAGTCTCAACAATTTGTTTATTATAATTTTGTAAATCCTCAATAGTATTTGCCTTGTATTTATCTTGACGTAACATAAATTCATTATTTAGAGTCGGCTGTATTTCTAAATAGTCATAAAACTTTACTATTCGCTCTATATCTGAAGAGCCATTTAAAATAGCTTGAAAAATTTCTCCTGCTTCACAAGCTGAACCTATAATTAACCCTTCTCTATATTTTTGTATAGCACTTTTCGGCATACGAGGGCGTCTATTATAGTATTCAAGATGTGACATAGACACCAATTTATTTAAATTTACCCGTCCAATTTCATTTTTTATAAGTATAATCCCATGGTAGGTAGGCATCTTCTTAATTAAATCACTAGAAGTTTGGCCGAGTTTATTTAACTGCTCAAAAGTCTTAATATCTTTTTTGTCAAGCATATCCAAAAACTTTATAAAAATTTGTGCAGTAGCGTCTGCATCATCTACAGCACGATGATGGTTTTTTAGTGTTATATGCAATGCTTTTGAGATATTATCTAGTTTTGCATTACCTAAATGTGGCAGTAATACTCTTGCAATACTTACTGTATCAATATAAGTTTTATTAAACTCAATCTCTATTTTTTTGGCATTTTCTATAATAAAACCCATATCAAAATTAGCATTATGAGCTACCATAATACTATTTTCACAAAACTTAACAAACTGTGGTAGAACATCATTAATTATTGGGCTACTTGTTACATCAGAATTTTTTATATTTGTAAGCTCGGTGATTTTTAAAGGTATGTCACATTCGGGATTTACAAAAGAACTAAACGTGTCTATTACTTGATTATTTTTTATCTTCACCGCACCAATCTCAATGATTTTATCTGATACAGAACTAAATCCTGTAGTTTCAACGTCAAATATAACAAATTCCTCATTAAATGTTTTATCAGTATCCCCTGTTACTATCTTTTGAAAATCGTCTACGAAATATGCTTCAACTCCATAGATAATTTTAAAAGGATCATCTTTTTTTATACAGTGATTTGCAATTGGAAAGGCTTGCAATGTCCCATGGTCAGTAATTGCAACAGCATTCATTCCCCACTTTTTTACTTGTTCTATCATATCTTTTATATCTACTACACTGTCCATATCGCTCATTTTTGTGTGTAAGTGCAATTCTACTCTTTTAGTAGACGCAGTATCTATCCTAGGTACTCTGAAATCATCAATCGGTTTTATCCCTCTAATAGATGAAAGAGAAATCTCTTTATCATATTTATCTAGAGAGGCAATCCCTTTTACTTTATAGAAATTACCCTTTTTAAGAGTATCTAAAATATTTGGTAAATCTTCATTTTCTATAAACATTTTAAATGCAATTGTATCTGTAAAATCTGTTATATTGCAAATAACTATAGTTTTTTCAGAACGAATTTCACGGGTTTCTAATAAAATTATTTGTCCTCTTACTACAACTTCGCCAATCTCATCCACTATGTGTTCAATATTTGTAATATTACCTTCGCAATTTCTTCCGTATATAAGTCCGCTAGTATTTTTAGCCCGTGTAGTCTCTACTTTAGGGCTAATTGAATCTACTAAATCAGTTGGTTTTACTTTTTTAGTGGATGATTGACTTCTAATTTGTTGCAACTCTGCTAATATCTTATTTTGATGTTCTTGGTCAATGTCAATATGTTCACTAGATATAAATTCAAACTTACAATCTATTTGCCTATTAAAAAGTTTTTGATATAGTTTGTTTAAATATATCTTTATTTCATTAAATTGCGTATCCATATTTGAATTATTACTTAACTGGATTGTTATAACATCATTTGTTGTTTTCCATTGGCTATTTTTTAACAGCAGATAATACATCAACTTCTCATCTTTTAATTCGTCCATTATACTATCTTTGTATTCGGTAGTTATTTGTTCCGTAGAGTAGTTTTTGCTATATGTTATATTTAGTTTTATTTCTACATTAGTAGTGGCAAATAAATCATTTTTAATTTGTCTAGCAATCGCCTTTTTAATACTACTCCTAGTAGGCATCCCACCACCAGATAAGACTACTAACTGA
>MDJN01000005.1 GCA_001995005.1 Candidatus Parepulonipiscium sp. PG-Nun2H_MBin03
ATCTATATAAACTCCACTATTTATACCTGTTTCTTTCAAAAAGAGTTGCACAGCTCTATACGCAATGTTTCTTTGATCCACTGGTAACCATCTTTTATTAGTATTTATTTGTATAACATTAGTTTGCAGCTTTTTTATTTCTATTGTGTCATGCAAATTTATACTTTGCATAATCGTGTTTACTTCATGATAACCGTTATCTAATTTACCAACAACATCTAAGGAAATATTAATTTTAGCTAATGCTTTTAATCTGACTATATCCAAATTATACGCCTCCTTATCTATTGGTATAACAAATCGTGCAATTGTATAATATTCATATTTTTTATCGGGTGAATTAAGTTAGGTTCTATCTCCAATAAAGGTTTAAGCACAAAATCTCGCAAGTGCATTTCAGGGTGCGGTATTTTTAGATTTTCTTCTAATATAATTTCATCACCATATATAAGTATATCTACGTCTAGTGTGCGTTCCCCCCAATGTCTTGTTTTAACTCTACCTGATTTTTGTTCCATGCTCTTGCAAAAGCCTAACAATTCTTGCGGAGTATATGTCGTTCTCACTTTCACAACTCCATTTAAAAAGTCTGGTTGATCAGTCACCCCGTATGGCTTAGTTTCTATCCAAGTAGATTTTTTTACTAACCAAATTTTATTATCTTCTTCTATTGTTCTTATTACTAAATCTAAATTAGCGTTTTTATCTCCTAAATTTGACCCCACTGCTAAATATGCATCATATTCTATACTTTTGTCCATATCTTTTCCTTTATTATTGATTTTATAGTTTTTATTATATCAAGATTTTCTCCCACATCATGTACACGTACAAAAGAAGCACCGTTCATAACACCAAAAGCTGTTGTCGCAAGAGTTGCAGTAGCTCTGTTTGTTGCAATTTTAGACAAAGTACCTTTTTTAGATGTACTTATGATAACTGGGTATCCTAAGTCCAAAATCTCTTTAGTTTTATTTAACAACATCAAGTTTTGAGTATAAGTTTTATTAAAACCAAAGCCTGCGTCAAGTATTATGTCAGTAACATCATTAAGTATAGCAATATCTATACTTTCAGTCATGCTTATAATAAATTTTTCCCAAAAGTTCTCATAAACAACCTCACTATTGTGCATTAAGATACACGGCAGTTTATACTTATGTGCCATTTTAGGCAGCTCCTTATCTCTCTTAAAACCGTATATATCATTTATCATATCAACTAAATGCACAGTTGATTTTAATACTTTACTTCTATACGTATCCAATGAAACTACAACATCAAAATTTTTGCGTATATTCTCCAGCACAGGCGACACTCTGTCTATCTCTTCTTGAGCAGTTATCTCAGTGAACCCAGGCTTAGTTGATATACCCCCTACATCAATAATATCTACACCATTTTTTATCATAAGTTCCACTCTCTTTAGTGCTTTATCTAAAGAATTATATAATCCCCCATCGGTAAATGAATCTGGAGTCACATTTAAAATTCCTATTACATAGCAATTATTTTTTGTATCAAATACCTTTTTTCCAATTTTCACATTCTGCTCCTTAATTTTAGTTTATCTGTCTACTTTAATCATCGCTTTACCTATAACTATTAGCGATAAGTATATTAATGTTGTAAATATTGCACATAACAAATTTTGCATGGTAGTACCTTTGTCTATATAATAGTACATGATAGGATACGTAAATAAACTTATAAGCGACACCAAGCTAAATGCACTAGAAAATTCACTTAATGCTGGTGTTTTATATTCTGCATCACATACCTTTAATAATGCCATACCATTTATTGTAACGCCTGTATTTACTCCATAAGTTAGTATAGCTCTTTCAAAATAAAAATCTTCTTCTTTATATATCTTTTTAAATACGTTAAAACACATAAAGTAAGTGATGATAAAACCTATAATAGATAGAATTATAATAGGGATAATATATTGTAGTATAGTTGCTATTTTAATACTAGTTATTGCACTAGTTATTGCAAAATCTGATAAAGTGCCTACAACTCTATTTTTTATATTTACATCAAAGAAATTATACAAGTTAAGTTTTATAATAATAATATTGACTATATGCATTACAATTAATGCTATAAACCATACAGGTAAACTGCTTAATCCCCATATATTATACGCTTTAGCTATATCTACTATATAATACGCTATAGCACATACTATTAAAATTACAGCTATGTGCAAACTAATTGACTCTAGCCCTAAATTTTCTTTGTTGTCTGCTAAAGTGATATCATTATTAAGATTTTTATAGTTAAAGTGCTTATTTGCCTTTTTTTCATAAATATTAATAAAAATAATTCCTGAAGTCATACCTCCAATAAGTCCTATTGTTGCAAATGTATTTGCCACATTAGATGATACTTCCCAATAATCTATACCAAATTCATATAAAACCGCACCAACTCCTATTGCCGTTCCATGTCCTCCGGAAAATCCTTGACTAAGCTCAAATCCAAAAGTTCTATATAAATCTATATCCTTAATAATATAGCTACATAATATTGTAAAAGAAAATCCTACTACAAGTTGCACTTCTCTTATAATACCAAAAGTTCCACAATTTAATAATAGTTTTGCCACACTTGTTTTAGCAGAGAGTTTTTTATTAAAATTTGTGCAAAATGGCAATGCCGCAAAAATTGGTATAATCAAAATATTCGGTAGAGCTGCTAAAGTAATCATTGTTTGGTCGTCTATCAGAAACTCTCCTAATATCAATCCTATTATCCCACCAATCACCGATACCGGAATTAATAGGTGCTTAACAAACTTATTTCTTATAAATGTACCCAAGATTAGTAATATACTAATTAAGGACAAATCCATAAATAAGTTTTTTAATATTGCTGTATCCATTAAACTCTTCCTATCTTATCAAATTGTAATACTCTTTAATATTATACACAAAATAGATATTTTTTAAAGAGGTTTGTCATATAAATTAAATGACTACCTAATTCTAAAATTTATAAGGGGGGAAATATAGTGAGAATGGTACCTAATGATTTATTAAATCAATACGACCTTATAGTCAAAAGGTCTCAGTATAGTAGAAGTAATTTTTTATTAGATACAAATAAAGGGAAATATATTCTTAGAAAAGTAAATATACAGACTGAACAAATTTTATTTATGTATGATGCTATAAATCATCTAAGAAAAAATGGATTTATGGAGGTCGAAGTAATTTACTTGACCAAAAAAAATCTCCCCTACGCCACTAGTAAAGGACAAATATACATTATGCAAAGTTATACAACTAGTAACGACGTAGAGTTTAAAGATACTACAGATATCAAAGGGATTATTAGATTACTAGCCAATTTTCATACCTGTGGTTTGAATTTTGACGCCACAGAACGCAGCGAAAAAATAATACATATAAAAGATGTGTATGTATATTTTCAAAAAAGGATACGAGATACCAATACTTTAAAGAAGAAAGTCTTACCGTTATCAAAAAAGACTGAATTTGAACACCTGTTTTTAAAAGATTATACAACTTACCTTACTCTCCAACATCTTGCACTTGAGTGTATTGATAAAGAAAGTATAGATAATTTAATAAAATATGCACAAACTAATAAAAGTTTAGCACATAATGATTATAATTATCATTCTGTAACTAAAATTGGCGATAACATATATTTATCTAATTTAGAAAAGTGCTCCTATAATATGCAGATATTGGATTTATGTTCAATACTTATGAAAGTTATGCAAAAAAACAACTGGGATACCGATTTATTAGTTACTTTAATTAAAGAATATGAAGATATACGTACACTATCTCCTGAAGAAAAATCTATATTAAAAGCTATGATGATTTTTCCAGAAAAATTTGCTTCAATATGCAATAAATATTTGCAATGTAAACGCAGAAATAACTACAGCATGTTTTTGGTTAAGTGGAATAATATGATTGTATATAAAGAAGAACAAGTACTTGCTGCACATTTTATAAAAGATAATCTTTAAGATATTTTTATAAATTTGGGTTTTATGCACTATAATTATAAGTGTAGGGAGTTCATCCGAACACTGCTTGAACACCCCACCCATATTTATCTTTTCTTAAATTAGTTTTGAATATTTAAATTAATCATATATTTTTAAATTTTATGTTTGACTCAAGCCAAAAAAAGTTGTAAAATATACACGAAATCTTTATTAAAGGAGTAATAACCTAATGAAGGGAAACAAAAAATTAGTAATGGGCATTTTATCTGTTTCTGTAGTATCACTTATATCACTTATGTTACTTATACTATCAGGAGTAGGCCGCTTTATCTCACCTGATAAAACCAACGCCGCACCGGCTCAACTATCAAAAATTGCTCAACCAACAACAACTGCTAATAATACTATAGAAGGAGTTGTTATGAGCGTTAGCGACTCTACGATAAATCTTGAAAATATATTAACTAATCAAGACATATCTATACAGATTGTTGCGTCGACAAAAATTACTGATAAATATAACAAGGAAATTCCATTATCACAAATAGGAATGGGCGAGATTGTTAAAGCATCTTATACTCCTAATGAAAAAGAGGCTCTTACCGTTCAAATCCACCCACTTTCTTGGGAACACTCAAATATAAATAGCAACCAAATACAGCTTAACAAATTAACAATTGGAACACGCATAGCAAGCGTATCGGATGTAAAAATCATACTGGGTGACGGAAATGAACAGTTAAGTGATCTTTCAGTTATTGACGATTATGACAAACTTTTTATAAAAGGACTAAATGATCAAGTATATAGCATAAAGATAATGGAAGGGTCTAGCTTTATAAAATTGGTCGACTTACCTGCTACAAGTGGAAGATTAGAAATTAATAATAATAGACAAATATTAGATGTGGCAAACAATGACTTAATAGGGATTGAAGCTGGAACTCATCATCTTGCTTTATTTATAGACGAGTATGACCCTATTATTTTAGATAGCGTGAGTATTGAAACTGGTCAAGTGTATGAGCTTAGTGCCACTGGCATAAAGCAGAAAGAATATACAGTTACTGTACAAGTTAATAATAATAAAAAACCTTATGAATTATATGTAGACGACTACTATTACGATATGGGAGAACAGATTTTACTACCTAAAGGTGACTATACACTAGATATAGTATCCGAAGGATTTCAAGATTATAGCCAAGTATTTAGAGTTTCAAATAACATGATGCTCTATCCTATTTTAACTCCAGTAGCTGAGCCTGAAGTAACTCCTGAAGTTACTCCTGAAGTTACTCCTGAACCTCAAGTAACTCCTGAGCCTCAAGCATCAAGTGGAGATTATACTATAAACTTTAATACTATTCCAGAAGGAGCAGCGATATTTGTAGATGGTGAGTATCTAGGTGTTACACCAATTTCTGCCAAGCTAGGGGAAGGCATATATAAAATCGAACTTGAGCTTGCCGGATATGAAAGATATTCTACTACTATTATAATAGAAAAAGCAGAAGTACGCACAAATTACTTGTACATGCTAATACCACAATAAGAAAGGAAAATGGGAAATGGATTTTAAAACTAAATATAATCAATGGTTACAAGATGAATGTTTTGATGAGGAGACTAAAAAAGAGCTTGAAAGTATTGCAAATAATGAAAAAGAAATAGAAGATAGATTTTATACTGAACTAGAGTTTGGTACCGCTGGTCTTCGTGGGGTGATAGGCGCCGGAACAAATCGTATGAATATTTATATAGTAAGAAAAGCTACACAAGGACTTGCTAATTTTTTGTTATCTCAAAATATCTCAGAACCGAAAGTAGCTATAGCATATGATTCTCGTAATAAATCTGATATATTTGCAAAGGAGACTGCCTTAGTTCTGGCTGCCAATGGCATCCACGCTTATCTTTACGAAAGTTTACGTGCAGTGCCTCAACTTTCGTTTGCACTAAGGGAGCTGGCTTGTGATGCTGGTGTAGTAATCACTGCAAGTCATAATCCGCCTGAATATAACGGATATAAAGTGTATGGTAACGACGGTTCACAAGTTATTGCTCCATATGATAAAATGATAATTAATGAAGTAAATAAAATTACTGACTTTAGTACCATTAAAAGTATATCCGAGCAAGATGCAATAGAGAATAATCTATTAACAATAATAGGCAAAGATATGGATGATAAATATATCGCTAACGTAAAAGCACAGGTTGTTAATAAAGATGTAATTGAAAGAGTTGGAGATAATTTTAAAATTGTGTATACTCCACTGCATGGTACAGGTAATGTGCCCGTTCGCCGTGTTCTTGATGAAGTTGGATTTAAACATGTCTATATTGTAGCAGAGCAAGAACAACCAGATGGTAATTTTCCAACTGTAAAAAGCCCAAATCCAGAAGATGTTAACGCTTTTAAACTTGCTATTGAACTTGCAAAAAAAGTGGAGGCTGACATTATAATAGGTACAGACCCTGACGCTGATAGAGTAGGTGTTTTAATAAGAGACGAAAAAGGCGAGTATCTTGTATTAACTGGTAACATGGTTGGTGCTATGCTTACCGAATATATATTATATGGTAAACAATCAAAAGGTGAGCTTGTCAAAAATGGCGTAGTTATTAAAACAATTGTTTCAACTGAGATGGTTAGACCTATGGCTAAATTTTTCGGCGTAGAACTGATTGAAGTATTAACAGGATTTAAGTATATTGGTGAAAAAATTAAAGAGTTTGAAACTACGGGCAATAATAGTTATGTATTTGGTTTTGAAGAAAGCTACGGTGCATTGGCAGGAACTTATGCTAGAGATAAAGATGCCGTTGTAATTAGTATGTTGGCATGCGAGATGGCAGCATCGTACAAAATGCGTGGTCTTACTTTATATGAAGGGCTAGAATCTTTATACCAAAAATACGGATATTATTTAGAAGATGTTCAGGCTTTCACTTTAAAAGGGATTGAAGGATTATCTAAAATTAAATCTATTATGGAAAATATACGTACTAATATGCCAACTACAATTGGCGATTATGATATTCGTGCTACTCGTGACTATTCAATTCAAACACGTACTACAAAAGATGGGCACACAAGCAAGATAGACTTGCCAGCTTCTGATGTTATGTATTTTGAATTGAATGATAACGCTTGGATATGCGTACGCCCTTCTGGTACTGAACCTAAAATTAAATTCTATATTGGGGTAAAAGGAAACAGCATGTTAGACGCTAATCACAGGTTAGATAACATCAAACAAGACGTCCTAAAGTTACTTCAACCTTGGCTGTAAGCATAAAGCCAGAGGTAAAGTAACTACAAAAAATAAATATATCAAAAAAACTTTCTTAGGTAGAG
>MDJN01000006.1 GCA_001995005.1 Candidatus Parepulonipiscium sp. PG-Nun2H_MBin03
GATTTACATTACCTTTTTGTTTGTGCTAGTATCAATATGTACCCAGCAAGGGGCAATTCGATATCGAGAATTGAATTAAAATTGAATTAAATTAAAATTGTTTGTTTGTATTTGTTGTTTGTATTTGTTGTTTGTATTTGTTTGTATTTATTTTAAACTTATTATTTTATATTTGAGTTATTTTATATTTGTGAAAGGGTGATTTGTATGAAAGTGATTGGCACACAAATAATGTTACATAAGAAAGGGTGGTTTGTATGGAAGTGATTGGCACACAAATAATGTTACATAAGAAAGGGTGATTTGTATGGAAGTGATTGGCACACAAATAATGTTATATAAGATAAGAAAGTTATATACTACAAGAAGGGGTGATTTGTATGGGACCAGTATTAGAAATGATTAGTTACATAACAGGAATTGGATTATTTATGTTAGCATTCTTAATCAAAGTTGGAACGCATGTTCTTAAGTCTAATAGAAATGTCTTAACACAAGAGCGTGACATTACATCTGAGGTTCAAAAAAATAATACGCAAAATAGCATCGAAAAAAAGATTATACAGGCGGTTATAAAAAAGTCGTCAAATGCCCAAAAGTTTATACATATTGTTTCCTCTAAAAAATTGATAATACATACTTTACCAGTTAATGGACGATATTTATTTTCTATATATAATAAATCTAAACCAAAGATAAGAGAGCCCTCTAATAATTTCGTTCTAAACACATTACTTAATCTTAATAATTGTACTTATTCTTAATAAATATACCAGATACATATATTAAAATTTCTAACAGACAGTAGAATTAATAATACAATAAGGGTTTGTCCCTACTATGGCTACTTAGTTCCTGAAGAAATTTTAATAAAAATGTATAGAACAAACCTCTTATATAATAGACTTTAAATAAGACCTAGTAATAGGAGGGGAGCATCAATGGAGACTTATCAATATAAGCCAGGAGACTACGTTGTTAGAAAATCTTACAATAAAGATATACTATTTCGTATCGTTACTATAAATTCACAAAATATCGCTAAGTTGAAAGGAGTGTCCTATAGAATATTAGCAGATTCACATGTAGCAGATCTAGAAATTGCAGGTGGCATGAGATTTACTTCTAATGAAAGCTCTACTATGAAAATAATTTCTTCTAATGTCGAGAAGATTTTGATAGAGCATAAAAAAATTAATGCCACTAAATTGCATAAAACAGGGAAAGTATTGCATATAGACGGAGATACCTTTTACTTAAACTTATGCCTTAAGTATTATGACGTACTGGGCATACAGGCGGTTGGAGAGAATATATCAGAATCTAAACAGTCTACCAAAGTTATAGAGCTTATTGAAAAATATAATCCTGATATATTAGTTTTAACTGGACATGATTCATTATCTAAAAATTCAACCTCGGAAGACGTACTCGATAATTATACTAATTCTAAACATTTTATCAACGCCGTAAAACAAGCTAGGACTATACGACCTACAAGTGATAGCTTAATTATATATGCTGGAGCATGCCAGTCATACTTCGAGGAGATTTTATCAGCAGGGGCAGACTTCGCCTCATCTCCAAATCGCATTTTAATACATGCACTTGACCCCGCTTTTGTTGTGGAAAAAATTGCTTATTGCCCTTTTTATAAAGTATTGCCTGTAGAGGAGGCCATAAAATATACTATAACCAAGGATAAAGGGATAGGAGGGTATGAAATTTTAGGCAAAGCACGTGTCGGTGGATCCATTATCATGCAAGAAAGTCTAGACAATAAGAGCGTATCTGTAGACAGTAACCAAGACGAAGCTGATATAACTGAAAATAGAAGAAACATATTAGGTAACAGTATGCCTAATAATATATAAACATTTTTAATATATGTCCTAAGCTACTTAGGACTATTTTTTGTAATATTGATTATAAAATTTGAATATATATATATTAGTAAATTTAGTCCTACATAGCAGGAAGGATTAAATACAAGCATACAATTTTTTGTTTGTAAAAATAAGGAGGATTTTAAATGTCTGTGGAACTAATTAAAAAATGGATGGACGTAACAGAAACAACAATGGGTGCTAGTACCCAAATTGTAAAAGAAAAAGATTTAATCGTACCTGACGGTAAGCCTGATATGCAAAAAGTATTGTTATTAGATGGTAAAATCAGAATGGACCAAATTGATGTACAATCAAATAGAATTGTATATAAAGGCCAAATAGATGTTACCATACTATACACTCCTGAAAATCAAAATTTCGGTATTGTTAAGATGACAGGCACCGTACCTATTGAAGATTTTATGATAGTAGATAACTTAGAGTCTGATGACAGAGTAGATTTTAGTTTCGATATTGAAAATATGCACTATAACATATTAAACGAAAGAAAAATCAACATAAAAGCTATTATCGCACTGCATGCTAATATTACTAGCAAAAAAGAAGTTTCTATGGTTGAAGATTTATCAACCGATGTACCTGTACAGAAAAAGACACAAATCTTAGATGTAATAAATATGATGCCTATAAAAGAAGAAAAGAAAATTATTAAGGACGAACTAACAATTCCTCAAAACAAACCAGCTATAGAAGAAATTCTGAAGCAAAATACTACCATTGTTGAAGAACAAATCAAAAGAACTGACGATGCATTTGTATTTAATGGTATGATTGAAGTTACTACATTATATAAGTCTAATGATGATGAAAATTCTTTAGAAGTTGCTTCTCATAAAATTCCTTTTTCAGGCACCGTTGACATCGCAAGAGATGACAACGAAGTGTATTTAGACTGCGACTTAGACGTATCTCCAACATATATTCAAGTAAATCCTGACTATGATGGTGAAGATAGAGTAATCGAGATTGAATGTATTGTTACCGCAAAATATACAACATATAATAATGATAAATCTGAGGTACTAGACGATATTTATTGTCCAGGCAAAAAAGTAAATATTGATAGTACTACAGAGCCTTATATGAACCTTGCTTTTAAAGAAAATGATGTATTGCCTAAAAAAGCTACTTTAGATACAGAAGGCATCAACCCTGATACTAATAAAATATTTGCAGTAGAAAGCACTGCTAAAGTAGAAGATAAAGTACTTGATGGCTCTACTTTAACTGTTGAAGGTATAGTTGAAGTAAATGTAGTCTATGTTAGTGAGGAAGAGAAAGTATCAACGTATGAAGATATGCTACCTTTTGAAATCTCAATAAATACTAACTTACCAGAAGGTAACTACATTATAAATGCTGAAGTAACCGCAAAAGATATGTCTGTTTCTAGTTTTAACAAAGATAATATCAGCCTTGACTATTCACTAGATTATTCAATTAATGTTTATGAGCAAAAAGAGATTAAAATCATAGAAGACATTTCATTTGAAGATATGAGTAAAGAAGAATTATCAGCTTACCCTAGTATTATTGTTTATACTGTAAAAGCAGGTGAAAACTTGTGGGATTTAGCTAAGCGCTTTAATACTACTGTTGAAGAAATTGCAGAAGTTAATGAATTTGATACATCATATCAACCAAAAAGCGGCGAAAAGGTAATTATTATTAAGAAAACTAAATTCTAATAAAAAGAGGAGGGCAACTTAAGCTCTCCTCTTTATTCTTCTTCACTAATTTTATAACTTTGATTAAATATCCATCTTTGCAACTCGTTTAATGCATCATTTCTTTGCGCTTCTTCCATATTATAAAATGGTGATATAACATATCTTCCACTCATAATACTTTGCGGAGTTATATCGGAGTATACTTGTAGATTTGCAGTCATAAATTCTATAAATTCTACTATACTATCCTTTATTAAGTCATTATCATTTCCTTTTTTAGTGATATATAATCCTGTATCAAAAGTTATAATATATTGTGTGTTAGTACCCACTTGGTAAGGAAATGGCACTTTATATAATGATACATCTAAATCTTCTATAAAACTTCCCGCAATTAACATAGCAGACTTACCAGCTAAAAAATTTTCAATCTCTGTTTGCTGAGTCTGTATTTCTGTACTAAACGCACCTCTCTCGTATAAATCTATAAATAAATTGTTAGCTCTAGTCCACATGCTTAATTGTTCTGTGCTATTTTGATTTAGTATATTCTCTCCTCCTACAGATATCAACAAGTGCTCATATACTTTTTGCAAATTCTCTTCTAACGAAACTGCTATAGGCACTATGCTAGTTCCTTCAAAAGTCTCTATAATACGTAAAAAGTTATCATACGTTGTGGGTTCAGATAAATTCACTTTATCTAATAAATCTTTATTATAATACAGTGCAGTATAATACCCATTAATCGGTATGCCATATAACATGCCGTTTTTTTGCGATATTACTTCAGCTGGTATATTTTCAAATGGATATGTTTGCCATACTTCATCTATATTTGCAAATTTTCCTATGTCCAAATAATTCATTACCATACTATCTGGTAAAAATACTATATCAGGTTCACTGTCTGTTGCAAAGCTTAACTGTATACCAGTTAAAAAAGTTGGTGTATTATTATAATGATGTTCTATATTCACGTTAGGATATTGCATCTGAAAGTCTGAAATTGCTTTTAAGTATGCTTTTGCAAAGTTTGTGTCTGCTGGTATAAAGCTTGATATATTAATATTTATCACTTCATCTGATGCAACTTCTAATGCAACTTCTTGTGTTGGCATTTCTACTTGTTCAGCGGCATTATTTTCTTCTGTATCAGTTTGTATATTACAACCTGTAAATAATAAAATTATCAACAAAATTATATGTTTCATAAATTCTTCCTTTTTAATGTTATAAATACCATTTCAGGGCGTGTCATAATTCGCAATGGAAATTTTGCTGTACCCATTCCATTACTCACAATCACCGAACGAGTATCCTCTTTTGTTATGCCACTAAGGTAACTTAATGCAGCAGCCTCATCTATTATTGTTGGCACCACCTTACTAAGATGTTTTAAAGGAGAAAACTGTCCACCGTGAGTATGCCCTGCTAAAATTAAGTTTATATCATGTTCTTCTTTAATACTATATATATATCTTGGGTTATGCGTCACCAATATTATATAATCGTTAAAAAAAGTATCACCTATAGTTGGCTCTATGACTTGTCTTTGTGTTCTCAAATCTCCCACACCCCCCAGCTTTATCTGGCTGTTACCCTTTTTTAACCAAAAGGCATTGTTGTTTATAGATTTAATATTACTAAGCTTCATAGCCTGCTTAGTATCATATATACTCTCTACAACATCATGATTGCCCATAACAGCATATATTCCTTGCTTTGTTTGTAATTTAGCCAGTTGCTTAAAACAAGGATATATATGTTTTTTATCCATCACATAATCTCCGCCCAAAATCACTATATCCGGTTTCCATCTGTTTACATCATCTACCATACGAGCTAGATTACACGAATTTATGGTTCGTCCAAAATGTATGTCTGCTAAAAAAGCTATTTTATATCCGTCAAACTCTGGCGGAACTTGTGCATGCTCTACTTTATATTTTTTTATCCTGCGTATATAAGGCTCAACAAATGCATATGCTAAAATTGTACTTGCTATTATAACTTTCTTTTTCATCAAAATCTCCCCTACTTTCTTGCATTTTTATCCATCTCAATGTTACATAATTCGTCTGCACGGTTATTCCCTTCATTAGTACTATGTCCTTTTACTTTTATAAATTCTATTGTGTCAAATTCATTTTTTAATCTATATAGCTCTTTCCATAGCTCTTGGTTTTTAACAGGATTTTTAGTAGAATTTTTAAAATCCTTTTTTAACCAGCCATATATCCAAGTTGTTATTCCATTTAATACATATTCACTGTCTACATGGATTTTAGTTGGAATATCCTTTTTCTTTATAGCTCTTAAAGCTTCAATGGCAGCAGTAAGCTCCATTTTGTTATTAGTAGTATTAATTTTAAACCCGCTTAATTCCTTTATATTATCTTTATATATTAAGACTACTCCCCATGCACCAATATTTTCTTTTTCCTGGTTCCCTCGACACCCTCCATCGCAATATACTATAATCTCATTCACAATATTTTCTCCTTAAACAAACTGACTTATATTTATAACTTTCTCCATTATTATACTTCTTTTATGCAAATATGTGAAGTAGTTATCGCAACTTCGTAATAACAATTAAGTTAATATGACTTTATTAACTAAAATAAGACAATATATTTTTAGTATAGTGAAGTTTTATTAAAATCTGCACTAATAATAGATAAATCAGAGTTTAATATAAAAATCCCTTCTTTTAAATCTAAATTTTCAATATTTTGTATCGCAAATAAAATTTGATTATTATAACTATCTATAAAATATAGTTCTCCAGGGATATGCGTATATTTGACAATTTTATTTATTTGCGTATCATAAACGCATAATAAATTATCCCCCTGTAATTTTTGTGTAAACGCCACCAGATTGTCGCTTAAAAAAACACAATCTTTAATTGCACCTGACGCTATTGGTTTAGGTGATTGATAATAGTTATTTACATAAAATAACGTAGATATATCTTGATTATTTTCTATATAAATAAAATTAGTATTTTGTGGACAGATGGCTACAGAATGTGAGAGAATATTTTGATTTTTTACCACGTACCTATGACTTTCTGGGATATTTTGATTTATTAGTAGCAAGTCTGATAAAGATGCACTTTTTTGGTCTAACAAAATTAAGTATGGGCTTTTTAGAACAAACACTTGGCTTTCTAACGATTCTACACTATGTAAAAATATCTTATCTTGATTAATATAATCCGCTCGATACAATCCAAAAAATAAACCATTTTCATTAGGTTCAATATAAAAATTAGTGTTATTATTAACTTGTGCAGAAGTGTGAATAGGAGTAAATTGTCTAAATTTATTTACGATGCTTTGTTGTGATAAAGTAAACTGCTCATACATCATACTATGAAATTGGGTAGGCAAAGAAATTACTCCTTGGTCTTCGATATACGCTTGCTTAAAGTCATAACTAAAAAATAATCTGCATCCTAAATTAGTATCAAAAAACAAATAAGCCGGAATAGTAAAATTATCTTGCACAAAATTATCTATATCTTCTTTATCTGACCAAATTATTATTTCCCATAAAGTATCTAATATAGTAGCATTGCTAATATTTATAATAGATTCGGTGGATACATTAATTGTAAGCACTTCTGGATTAACGGGATGTTCTTTATGAATCATATCTAATAATTGTGAATTATAAAATGGTATATAATAATCCCCAAAAAATAAATTTTTATTATTCAAAATTGTATTACTCAGTATAATAGTTTGTATACCATCTAATGTGTGAATGGTAAGTTTGTATCCATTTGATTTAGGTACAGTTTTATAATTCCAAGTTGGAATAGGCTCGCTGTTTTCTAATATGTCATACCACTTTTGCAGTTCTTGAGGTTCATAAACATCAAATAAAAATTGTTCATATGTTGTAGAATAAGAATGCACTTCAATCCTAGTTAAATTATCAATACTATTTTCTAGGTATAACGAATAAATAGGTGTGATAAAGGTCGAAAAATTAGTACTAGATAAGAATACAACCATAACCCCAGTTAAAATCATAGAAAATTTTACTCTCTTATTATGTTTATCTACTACAAATATAAAAAGCATAATAATTGCCCCTAAGGGTACGGTAACACCTATAAAAATAGAATATATACTACTTATAAAAAGGTAGCTTAAGCATTTTAAAACATACATATGTTCAAAATCTTTATGCTTTGTCGGAATACTCCAGATTTGTTTTAAAATTAATACAATAACGTAAAAACTTTTCACTTGTCCTCCTTTATAGCAATGGCTCTATATTAAACGTATAATAACTATTAAAATAAAATGTCGGTAACATAAATGGCGAATAAGGTATTATTAGTTGCAAGTGAAAAACCGTTTTATTGTTGTTTAAATAATTAACCGTAGCCGTAGAAATTATGTCAAAAGAAAACTTAGAAATATTTTTATTCCCTTCAAATAAAACATACTCCTTAACATTAGCAGGTAAAAATGTATTTATTATCTCTCTATTAAGGTCATTTTGTACATTGTAATATCTCCATTTTGATTCTGGATTTTCGTCGTAAACTAATATATAATACTCCCCAGGTATATTTTCTAAATTAATTGTGGTACGAATAGAATCTATTTTGCTTACTGTATTCGATGAGTATATAGTGATCTTCGGTGTATCTATAATAAAAAATCTAATACCAAATATGTAACAAGCTAGAAAAGTAATCAGCAGCAACAAAAAATTAAATGGATTTTTAATATAATTTTTGATGTTATCCCTCCTTATAAAAATATATATTAGAGTATGTAATCATCTACTTATTTATTCTTAATTTTTACCTATTGCCTTATATTTTAATGTTCTACGTGGAACATTCCTTTTTTTTATATGGACATTTCTTTTTTTCTGCAGAGGAGGGTCGTACTGAAAGGTGCATTTATACATTGTGTAGTAAACAACTAAAAAATAATAGAACAGACAACGGAATACCATAAATACAGTAATAAAGAATAAAAAGAAAGAGGGTCATGAAACATGCCCCCCTTTCTTTTTTGCTTACATAGCAATTATAGTAGTTACATAGTAGCCATATCTAGGGCTTCTTTAATTATGTCCTCAGAGTATGCTGTTTTAAGAGCCTCTATGCTAGTTAGCCC
>MDJN01000007.1 GCA_001995005.1 Candidatus Parepulonipiscium sp. PG-Nun2H_MBin03
CCTGCTACAATTGAATGGATTTCTCCGTCTGCTGAAATTGTTGATAAAATTTTAGCTGCTGCTGGGTCACTAAATAATTTTGTTACGTTTTCTAAATTTTTCATTTTTTACATTCCTCCTAAAAGTTGATTAACAAAATTCTCTTCAAAAAAGCTACTAAGTATTTAGTATTGACTTTATTTTTCTTAGTTGCTATAATTAAATTATATAGAAAATAATGTTAAAAGTCAATACCGCAGTTTTTTATTAGGAGGTAATAAAAATATGAGTGAATGTAAAGAAGAAGTTTGTCCTTGTGATAAGTATTGTCCGCTTCAAAATGCTTTAAAAATTATTGGTGGAAAATGGAAAATACCTATTTTATGCGTAATAGCAAATAATGATGGGGCAAGGTATAGTTTACTTATTAAAAAAGTGAATGGTATCACTGACACAATGTTATCATCAACGCTAAAAGAATTAGAAAAATGTGATATGGTTACTCGTGTACAATATAATCAAATTCCAGTAAAAGTAGAATACTTCTTAACAGATAAATCCCGTGCCTTAGTTCCTATACTTGGTCAGATTGCTATGTGGGAAAGTAACTTTAGAAGTCCTGAGACGAATTTATAGCCTTGAAATGTTATTTGAAAAAATATAGTATTGGCATAAGAAAGGATGATGCAAATGACAATACTATATTTTACGGCAACAGGTAATAATCTATATGTTGCAAAAGAAATAGGTGGAGAACTATGTTCAATACCGCAAATGATTAAAGAGGAGAAATTTAATTTTTCAGATGATAAAATCGGGATAGTATTCCCTATATACTCAAATTCTGTACCATTTTATATAGTAGATTTCATTAAGAAGGCTAAGTTTGATAGTGAGTATATATTTGGAGTGATGACGTATGGAGCGTATGACGGTGCAGCACCTAATCATTTAATGGATATTGGTAAACAGATAGGCGTAGAATTTTCGTACATTAATACGCTTAAGATGGTTGACAATTGGATACCTGGGTTTAATATGAAAAAACAGGCCGAAAACGAATATAAAAAAGAAGTTGAAAAAAATTTGGGCCAAATTAAAGATGATATATTAAGCTCGAAGCAGTTTATACTAAAGACAAATAGGTTAGATAGAATGGTAACAGGTCATTGGGTTAAAAAGGCAAATGAGCCTAGCGAAAAAGGCTCTCTACATGGATATTCAGCAGGAATAGGAATTAAAAATTCTATAACAGTAGAAGATACTTGTACCCAATGCGGCGTTTGTACTAAAGTATGTCCAGTAAATAATATACAACTAGATAAAGAAAATGGGAAAATAGCATTAGGAGAATACTGCGTATCTTGCTTTGCATGTACACATAATTGTCCAACAAATTCTATCCGAATGAAGGGTGAAAAAAGTAGGGACAGATTTAGAAACAGTCACGTTACATTAAAAGAAATTATTGCATCCAATAATCAAAATTAGTTAGATAAAAATAGAGTAGATACTTTCTGCTCTTTTTTTATGTATAAAAAACCCAAAATAATCCAAACTACTAATAGAAAAAATGGTTGTTACTGGAGTGGTCAAAATTCGGAGCTTAAAAAGGAGGTAAATAAATGGTTGCAATTATATCAGGATTATTAATGAGTATACAAGGAGTGTTTAATACTAACCTTAGAAATGCGGTAGGAGCTTGGTTTACTAATACTATTACAAATGGAGTGGCGTTTTTAGTGTCACTAATTATTGTTTTATATGTAAAAGATGCAAATATTACAGGGCTAAAATCAGTTAATAAACTATATCTATTAGGTGGGGTGTTGGGGGTTGGAATAATTTATACGGTAATAGTATCTATTACAAAATTAGGCCCAGCAAAAGCTACAATGTTTATTTTAATAACTCAAATGACAGCTTCTTATTTAATAGAGCTATTGGGATTATTTGGTATGGAAAAAGGTGACTTTAGTTGGTCAAAAATTGGTGGCATTGCTATGATATTAACAGGGATAGTAGTTTTCACAAATAATTAGAAAGGGTGATAAGATGAATTTAAAAGAAGGATATTTTGATGTAAGAGACGGGATATCTATATTTTACTTAAGCGATATACCTTCTAATTGTAAAGGAATAGTAATAATAGCTCACGGATTTATGGAACATTCTGGGAGATATGTAGAGTTTGCGAATAAGCTGGTACAAAATGGATATGGAGTATGTATAATAGATCATAGAGGCAATGGGCGTTCAAAGGGTGAGCATGGTGATGTGGATGATTTCTTTTTATTTGTTAGTGATATAAAAGAGCTGGTGAATAGCCTTCAAAAATATAATGTACCTATATATACCTATGGTCATTCTATGGGTGGGCTAATAACCTTTTTATATGGGCTAAAGTATGAAAAAGATTTAGCAGGACAAATTTTTTCATCTCCAGCACTTGCAAAACCAACATTTCTGAGCCATGTGCCAAAGAAAGTTTATAAGGCGATGGGTACAAATTTTCCTATGTTAAAAATAAAAAGAGGAGGAGTTAATGTAGCTGTTAAAGGAGATAAATTTAAGAAGTTATTTAAAGAAGATACATTAGTTAATAAATATTCAACCGCAAGATTTTTTGATGAATTTTTACGCAAAGGAGTTAACTATGCTGTAAATAATGCTTTTAAATACAATTTACCTAGCTTTTTTTTATTAGCATCTGAAGATTATGTGATACCCCGAGAAGATAGTGAAAAAGTCATTGATAGTTTAACAGCAATTAACAAGACCAAAAAAGTCTATAAAGATTGTATGCATGACTTATTACATGATGACAACATGAATGTAGAGCAAGTAACAAAAGATGTAATCGAATGGCTTAACGGCAGAAAAAAATCTATTATAGTATAATTGTAAAAGAGTTGGAGACAATAAGCCTAATAATTAGCTAGATTAAGGAGCGTGTATGAAAGAATTTGAACTGAAGACCAAAATAATATTTGAAGAGAATGCCATAGACTACGTTTCGACTATAAACCAAAAAGTATTTATTATATCTGACCCATATATAATAGAGTCAGGTATGATTGATACTATATTAACAAAGTTAGAACAAGAATATGAAATATTTAGTGATATATCTCCTGATCCATCTATTGAAACAGTAACTGCGGGGGTGTCCCAATTGTTAAAATTTGATGCGAAGGTAATTATAGCGGTAGGTGGTGGGTCTGCAATAGATGCGGCAAAGGCAATAATGGAATTTACAAAGCAATTGCAAAAAACAGATAAATTTAAATTTATTGCAATACCTACTACCAGTGGTACAGGTTCAGAGGTGACCAGCTTTTCTGTTGTAACGGACAAATCAAAAGCAGTAAAATACCCTCTAATATCTGATAGTTTATTACCAGACGTAGCAATATTAGATACAATATTTGTAAAGAGTGTCCCACCACATATTGTAGCAGATACAGGCATAGACGTATTAACCCATGCATTGGAAGCTTATGTATCTACTAATGCTACAGTATTTTCAGATGCACTAGCAGAAAAAGCAGTCCAATTAGTTTTTAAGTACTTATATAGAGCATACAAGTATAAAGATGATTTAGAGGCTAAAGAAAATATGCACTATGCATCTTGTCTTGCCGGAATTAGTTTTAATACAGCATCTTTGGGTATAAATCATGCTATAGCTCACGTTATGGGGGCTAAATTATCCATCCCACACGGCAGAACAAATTCATTATTATTGCCTAGAGTAATAGAATTTAATGCAAACATTACAGGGTATGCCAATACAAACTATAGTATTGCTGCAACAAAGTACGCACATTTGGCATATTTAGTGGGTATACAAGCGGAAACGGTGAGGCTAAAGATAAAAAAGTTTGTGGGAGAAATTGAAAAGTTACAACGTCATATGAATATGCCAACAAAAATATCAGAGTGTAATATTGATAAGTATTTATTAGATAAAGTTAAAGAAGATATAGCAGAAGCGGCACTACTTGATGCGTGTATTGCAACAAATCCACGCCAAGCAACAAAATCTGATGTATTAGAAATAATTAGATTGATTAAATAGAAATGGAGTTATAAGAAGTGGAACAAAAACAAAGAATAATTCAAGAGTTTGTCCCAGGAAAGCAAGTAACTTTAGCCCATGTCATTGCTAATCCTACAAAAGATATATATAAAAAATTAGGCTTAGTTTCAGAAAATATAAATGCTATAGGAATTATGACTATAACGCCTAGCGAAGGGGCTATAATAGCGGCAGATGTTGCTACCAAAACTTCGGATGTAGAGCTAGGTTTTATTGATAGATTTAATGGTGCTTTAGTTGTGATTGGTGATGTAAGTGCTGTAGAAGAGGCTATTAAAGAAATACTATACACGCTTGAGAATACGCTAGACTTTACACCAACTAATATAACAAGGACGTAAGTGAATATGAAAAATAGAGTGATATTTATTGGTAAAACAGGATGTGGCAAAACTACCCTATGCCAAAAGTTAGATGAACTTACAATAAAATATAAAAAGACACAAACCGTAGAAATTTATAATAATGCAATAGACACACCCGGTGAATTTTTGGAAAATAAACAGTATTATAGTGCTATTATAGTAAGTGCTGTAGATGCAGAAATGGTTGCAGTGGTTGCTGACCCGACGGTAGACGAAAATTTTATACCACCATCTTTAGCAGGTACATTTAATAAAGAAATGATAGGTATTATTACAAAACGTAGCATAGTAAAAGATAATACATTGTTATTAAAAGCAAGAAATGCTTTAGAACAAGCGGGGTCTAGCCAGATTTTTGAAGTTGATACAATATATGACGTAGGCGTAGAAGACTTATTTAAATATATTAATGACAAGCTAAGAGGGTGATTTTTTGGAGTTACTTAGTGTAGGAATTGATATTGGAACAAGTACAACGCAGTTAATTTTTTCTAAATTAATCCTCCAAAATATGGCATCTAGTTATACTATTCCGAGGCTTGTAATAGTAGATAAGCAAATAGTATATTTAAGTGAAATTTACTTTACACCTCTTATTTCTAATACTGAAATAGATATTAAAAAAGTTAGAAAAATTGTAGAAGAGGAATATGAAAAAGCTGGCATAACGGCTATACAAGTAGACACAGGTGCAGTTATAATTACAGGAGAGACGGCACGTAAATCAAATGCAAAAGTTGTCTTAGAAACTTTGAGTGACCTAGCTGGAGATTTTGTAGTAGCAACAGCAGGGCCTGATTTAGAAAGCATTATATCTGGTAAAGGTGCAGGAGCAAGTGCGTATTCTAAAGAAAATAATATTGATGTAACAAATATTGATATCGGTGGCGGAACTAGTAATATAGTTGTATTTAAGAGAGGCGAAACCGTAGAAACAGGTTGTATGGATATAGGAGGAAGGTTAATAAAAATAGATCCTATATCTCATAAAATAACATATATCACTAATAAATTATTAATTATAATAGATAAGCACAATCTGAATATAAAAATAGGAGATACTATAAATGCAAATACTCTAAAACCTATAATTGATATTTTGGTAAGGGCACTTGAAGTGAGTGTGGGATTAGAAGCTGAAGATGACAATTTTAAATTGTTAGTTACCAACAAAAGTATTCATCAACAAACAGAGTATATCTCATTTTCGGGTGGAGTAGCAGATTATATCGAAAAGGTAGAAGAAGATATTTTTAAATATGGTGATATTGGTATATTACTTGCACAAGGGATAAAAAAATCTACGTTATATACTAAACGCACAATAATAGAAAGTAAGCAAACTATCAGAGCAACTGTTGTAGGGGCAGGTACGCATACAACAGAAATTAGTGGTAGCACCATTACGTATACTGTGGATAATTTTCCACTTAAAAATATACCAATTCTAAAAATGACTAAAGAAGATGAAAATGATCTTGCTAAAGCAATTAGAGATAAGTTAATGTGGTATAAAATAGATAATGAGTTAGAACAAGTAGTCATTGCTATATTGGGTAAAAAAAATCCTACGTTTGATAATATAACTGAGTTTGCAACTGCTATTATAGAAGGGGCAAAGGAGTTAATAGATAAGTATAATCTATTAATTATAGTAGTAGAAGAGGATATGGGTAAAGTTTTGGGGCAGGCTATTTATAGAATGCTAGGATATAAAAAAGATATTATATGCCTAGATAGTATTATGTTAGATAATGGAGATTATATTGATATAGGTAAACCGATAGCAGATGGAATGGTATTACCAGTAGTTGTAAAGACTATTGTTTTTAATAGATAAATGATTTTTAAGGAGGCACATTTTTTATGATACTAAAAGCTAAACTTTTTGGCAGTATGTACGAATTTAAGTCATTAAAAGAAGTTATGGCAAAAGCAAACGAAGAAAAGTCAGGAGATAAATTAGCAGGGCTTAGTGCAACATCCGCAGAAGAAAGAGTGGCGGCAAAAGTAGTACTATCAAATATTACTTTGAACGACTTACGAAA
>MDJN01000008.1 GCA_001995005.1 Candidatus Parepulonipiscium sp. PG-Nun2H_MBin03
CCCCGCCACTGAATGTTAGTTGCCTTAATCTGAAAAGATTACTTGCTCTTTATCTCACCGCCTAAGAGGCGGGAGTATTAGAGCAAGTTCTTTCAGATAAATTCCCTAACACATCGGTTGTTAGGGAATTGTTGCAATGTAATTTAGTAGTAAATTATTATTGTAAAACCATTTAGTTAATATGCTACTTTCAAACCCTTCATTAAACCCTACAAAAGATGGGTTTTCTAATAAAAGAGGAATAATCATGCAAAAAATCCATATTAAAATTATGGATTGTGCTATCCCTAAAACTAGCCCACCAGTTCTATCAATAGTTTTAATAACAGGTAAGCTTGTAAAAAAACTCAATCCCCCTTTAAATAGCATAAGCCCCATTCTAACCACCACCCATATTAAGAAAAATGCCAACGCATTTACTATCATCTCGCTTAGAAATTGGCTACTATAATCAACTACATTAGTTACGTCAAATAATTTATACACTTCTTTATTGTTATTTTTTATTACTATATCAAGTAATGGCTCTGGTAAAAATCCTAACTGCGATTTTATTAACGTAGATTGTGTTTGTATACCGCTAGCACTATCAATATTTAGTATAAATGTTTTTATCCACTCAGATAATCTTTCGTCTAAATCAGATAGCTTAATCATATTCGCCACTATAGGATAAAATATTATCGCAACTACATATGAAGCTATAACTGATATAAATTTATATAGCGTCATGGCCAATCCTTTATTGTAGGAAATAAATCCAGATATCGCTACAAAGGTTATTAAAATCAAATCTAACATCATTTTCCTCTTTCTACCAACCTAACTATGCTATCACTTGTTACTGCAATCATTAAATCATCATTGACTATTACTTGTTTAATATCTTGGATTGCATTATATTCTAGGTATTGGTTTCCTATCTTATTATATCCTTTATATGTGTTACCATCTCCTATTATGACTCCTTTTTCTGTGGCATTATAATACTGAATTGCCTTATCAAATTCTAATTCCACTTCATATTGTTTCTCATGGTTTAAAAGTATCAGTTTATCATTACTATGGATAGTCGCACCTATTTGGTTTTTGGCAATAATCAAAGGCACATACCCGCCTAATGTTGGCATCTTATCAACCATTGGTTTAAACAGTAATTCGTCTACATCTACTCTTTTAACCAGCTCACCATCTAATGTGTAAAATGTTATATACTTATCTCCAATAGAAGCCCATATTTTATTAGTTATAAATTCTATTCCATAAACTAAATTTCCTGCTTCTCTATTTCCATACAACATAGGCGAAGTTGTGCCTGTTTGTTTTATCGGAATAGCCCCTACTATAGATTCTATTTCTACTCCTTCTAAATATAAATGTGATACAATTATATATTGATTATCAGGCGATATTATTGCTGCTAAAGGATAATCTCCATTTTTCACAAAACTACCACTTTGAACTTCCAAAAACTTACCTGTATTATCATATGCCAAAAGCACATGACCATCTTTTACTTCTTCTATGATAACAATCATTCCATTTGAATTTATATTAAAATATGATATTGGATTTTGCATTTCTATTTCCGCTTGCTTACCCTTTTCATTAAATATATATACTTTTTTGTCAAACGGACTGCTAATAGCATAATATGGATAATTTTTTGATACCACTACATCTTTTATTGTTAGAGCCTGAGACCAAACTTCTATGCCAGATTTATCAAATGCTTTAATCCCATCCATACTCACATATATCACTTGGCCACCATTCAACCCTATATACTCCATACTAAGCGGGTCAAAGTCATATATAATATTTGCCATTTCTAGGTAGATTATATCTTTTTTAATATAATCTGTAGTGGTTAAAAATATAAATATTACAATTAATACGGTAATACATGCTAATATAATAGATGTACGTTTATCTTTATTTTTCATTGGTAAACCTCCAAGGACTAGGTTAATATATCAAAACTCTATATTACATTCCAAAAGGTGCCAAATATATCTGGCACCCTTTTATTAGCTAATTAGTTTGTATAAGTCAATATATTTTTTAGCCGACTCTTCCCAACCAAATGCACTCTTCATTCCATTAAGTTGTATTTGTCTAAAATCATCTGGTTTATTTGTATAGCAGTCATTTGCTTCGTCAAGTTTTTTGTATAACCAATATGCTGAGTAATCTGCAAATTCAAATCCTGTTCCTTTTTTCGTTTCATAATCATAGTGTAATACAGTATCTTTTAATCCACCAGTTTGCCTTACTACAGGTACGGTGCCATACCGCATAGCCATTAATTGCCCTAATCCACATGGTTCAAATTCTGAAGGCATTAAAAATACATCAGATGCCGCATAAACTTTTTGTGCCAACCCTTCGTCAAACCCTAGTAATACTGCTACACGGTCGCCGTATACATATTTAAAGTGTTTAAACATATTTTCATAGTGAGTTTCACCAGTTCCTAATATTACAAACTGTATGCCCAAAGACATCATCTTATCCATAAACCACTCACCCCAAATAGTCTGTTTCATAAGAGAAAATCCTTTTTGATCAGTAATCCTAGATATAATTGAAACTAGCATACTGTCATCTTGCTTTAAGCCAAACTCACCTTTAAAGGCAATTTTATTTTTTTGTTTCTTTTCTATTGTATCAGCATTATAGTTAAAATATATATACTTATCTGTTTCAGGGTCATATTTTTTTATATCAAGTCCATTTAAAATCCCAGAAGTTTTCCAGTATAATTTTTCTCTAATTAAACTATCCAACCCACATCCATATTGAGGGGTTTTTAACTCTTCCATATATGTTGGACTAACCGTATTAATATGGTCTGCATACAATAGCCCAGCTTTCATAAAGCTAACACCACCGTTAAATTCAAGCTTATCTGAATTCATATATCCCATATCAAGCCCTAACATCTCTAAAGCTTCTGTTCCAAATATACCTTGATACTTCATATTATGAATTGTAAAGATAGTTTTAATATTTTGATATTTTTTATCCCAGCCATATTGGTCTTTAATTAATAATGGTATAGGCCCTGTTTGCCAATCATTACAATGCACAATGTCAGGCACAAAATCTATTTGTGATATAAGCTGAGTTACTGCTTTTGAGAAAAAGGCAAATCTCTCACAATCATCTTCATAACCGTATAATTCATCTCTACCAAAATAATAGTCATTTTTCAAGAAATATGTTGGTACTTCATCTTTGTGATAATAAACTTCTACGCCTTGATTTCTCCAGCCCACATTTACATTATACCATAATTCTATATTCGCTTTAGTTTCATCAAATTTTCCTCTCACTTTGTTATAATACGGCATTACAACTCGTGCATCTACACCTAATTTTTGCAACTCTTCTGGTAAGGCTCCCGCAACGTCTGCTAATCCACCAGTTTTTGCATATGGAACAACTTCTGTAGACACAAATAAAACTTTTAGTGGAGCTTCTTTTTTTTGCACTATAACTAGATCATTGTCAGCTGATATCTCTTCTTTAATGGTCCCTTTTATAGCTGTTGTTTGTTTTACTACCTCTTTCTTTATTAATTTACGTGATTCTTCTTTTAGCACTGTGTCCTTTAAGGATTTATTTTTACTCAATTATACTCTCCCTTTCTATCCATTATTAAATTAACTTTCTACAATAAATTATACCCAAGTTTATCATTTTTAAATCAATACTGTCAACTTATTTATTCAAAAAAACAGAGAAAGTCTTTTTCTCTGTTTTTTTACTATAATTACTATTCTACACGTATTTTTAGTTTTTGTCCAACATAAATTTTGTCGCCATCTGCAATTTCCAGTCCGCTCCACTCTAATATGTCTAATACATAAGACTCTGCACCAAAATATTTTTTACTGATACTTCTAATTGTGTCACCTTCTTCAACAACATATATCTCAAATTCATCTGTAGTTGAAACATCTGTAGATGCTGTTTCCACAACTTCCTCTTCTTGTACTACTTCTTCTTGTACTGAATTATTAATCTCTGGTACTTCTGTACTTATGATATTGTCAATAACTTCATTTTCCTCCTCTAATATGTTAGATTCTGGATTATCTAGTACTTGTAAAGCTTGTTCTAAATCAAGCGTAATATCTGGTACTTCTTGCTGTGCTTCTAATGATACAATATTTGAGTCAGTTTCATTTTGCACTATCTGCATAGACGAATCTTTTTCAATGGTATAAACATTTTCAGTTTGCTCTCCTGGATTGAAAACAGCTTGTGCATCTTGAGAAAATGGACTGTCATCACCAGTAAATCTCGCAAATACGGCTCCTAAAGCTAATAAAGCTAAACACCCTGCAATAACTGAAAAATTAGTTTTTTGTTTCATATTGTACTCGTCTCTCCTTCTGTTACCTATTTCTCTAAATTGCTTTACAGCAGAGTCCCTTGTCTCTTCTTTCTCTACTATAAAAGGTTTTTCTAACATATAGTGTTGCATCATAGGATTTTTATCATAATATACATAATAGCCAGTTTGCTCTTTTAACGTTTCTTCGTCGTATACAAAAAAAGTTTCTACTTTATTTATAGGGTCTACTAATAATAATAGTGAATATTTTTCTGGAAATAAATCTCTATGAACGCTTATTTCCTTTGAACTCACCATGGTACCATACCCTGGTTGCATATGTAACCACCCTAATATTTTAGAGTTTCCAAAATACTGTTCTTTTTCTTCCATTAAATCCTTAATTGCTTTTTCATTGATCCATAAATCCTTTTCTCCTAAGCTTTCAGGTCTTATAGGTATTATTCCGGTTATTATAGCCTCTTTAGTATCGTTATAATACTCTCCAACTATTAGTGCAGCTTGCTCTACAGAAAGATTTGTCCTAGCGTATTGATACATGTAAGTGTATGCATAATCTTCAATGTAAACAATGTGCTCACAGTCTACGTCTCCTACAGCTCTTAGCGATTCAATGCTATCTAATAGCTTGCTATATCTTTCTTCTGCGTTAATACTTTCCTCCTTAACGTTTGTTGGTAACTTTACTTTTTTGTCTTGCTGTTCATTTGTTGGTTCATAAATTATTTTACCCATACGTATTCTCCTTCCATTTTCTTCCATAATAGTAATATTACACTATTTCAAACATATTTTCTAGTCTTTTTTGATATTTAATGGATTTTTTTATCTTTCTATTTTTACATTTTTTTACATGAAGTCAAATAAATATATTTATGCTAATCCGTTATACTTATTGTAAAATTTGGCAATTATATAGTAAAGTAGTTAAATTCTATATAAGGGGTGGTGTTTATTGTAAATTCTGCTAAATCAACAAAAAGACAATCAAATTATATTAATATTTACGATGCACATCACTTCCGTGATTTTTGTTATATATTATATAAATATCTAAATTTATACATGCCAAAATACAATGATGAGCTTGTTCTCATTTGTATTGGAACTGACCGTGCTACAGGTGATAGCCTTGGCCCTCTCATTGGATACAAACTTAAAGATTTTAATCATAGTAATATCCATATTTTTGGTACACTTGATAAACCTGTTCATGCTAAAAATCTTATTGATACACTTGCATTTATAAAACTATCTTATCCAAATGCTCTGACTATTTGCATTGACGCTTGCTTAGGGTCTGCTGAACATGTCGGTTGCATTTCTATAGGAGAAGGTTCTATACGTCCTGGAGCAGGCGTAAAAAAAGATTTACCTGCTGTTGGTAATTTACACATAATAGGTATAGTTAACATAAGTAGCCAAATAAATATGACTGTACTTCAAAATACTAGATTATCCCTAGTAATGCAAATGGCAGATTTAATCTCTTCAGGTATTAGACATTGTGCTAATTTATATAGCTATAAAAAAAATCTATGACGGTATTTTTATTAAATAATCCCTCGCCTTTATAGGCGAGACTATTCTTGTTATATATTATTTATAATCTAACTCAAAGACTACATTTACTAATCTGTGGTCTGAATATAAAAAATTAGTCGGAGTAGTCCTGACTTTAATCAAATCAATGTTTTTAGTAAAAATAAATCCATCTGTTATATCTTGTTCTAATGTATTTCTGTCTTCTTTTGTATATGTTTGATCGTCAACTGCCCAATAAAATACATCGTTATTAAAAAACTTTTGTTGCTTGTATCTGCTGCTCAGCCTTGTGTCATCGCTGATGTCTGTAATACTCTGTCCAAAATCTCCTCCAACAATAACATAATTATTTTTAGCATATTCAGTTATAATTATCTCTTCTAAAATATTTAGATGCTCTTTTATATTAAATAGTTGCAAATTTATTAGCACTAATTCTCTATCATTTTGTGTGGGTATTCTTGTAATCAATAAAGCTATATCAGGGGCAAGGAGAGTTTCGTACCATTTGATACTTTGATGCAAGGCAAGACGCTGATTTTCATTTATTTCAAAGGAAGAAAAGGTCATAAGATTTGAATTGAGATATCCTATTGAGTTACCAAACGGATAAACAATCCACTGAAGTCTATAATTAGGTGTATATACGCTTGCATAATTATTAAGTACTCGTTCTATCATTCGTGGTTGATCCGTATAATAACTGCGTTTAGAACTTTTATCTAGCTCTTGTAAAAAAATTATTTCCGGCTTTGTATCTATAATTTCATCTAGCATAAAAGATATATTATTAATTATTGTATCAACATCTGTACTAATCATATCCTCGCCACCGTCTAAGTAGTAACTAAAATTCGGGCTATGTGCTCCAAACCCTATATTAAATGTTGTAGCACTAAGAGGTACATCTATGGGGACAGCTGCTTCCTTATTATTAGTAGTCTCAACAAATATTATATCTGGTGGATTGTATTGAAAAGTAGCTATAAATCCAATATATAGTAAAATAACCAAACTACATAATATTAAAACTATTCCAATAAAAATCGCTAGTTTATTAAGAAATTTTTCCAATATACTTCCTCCTTAACTAATGCGGTTACCCTTAGTATATTATAGGTTTACCAATTTACATTTTATTATGAGTATATATTCCCCTATTGCCAAAGTAGCCGTTTATGTAGTAAAATAATATTACAATATTTAGGATCTGTTAACTTAACCAGACCAATATTTACAAAAGGAGAGCGATTTTTATGAAATTAAATGCTAAATCACTGGTAATAATATCAGGAATATTATTTATATCAGTAGGAACATTAACTATAGTATCAGCAAACTCATATGAAAGTGAATATGCCCAAAACCAACAGATTATTGACGAGAGTATATTAAAAATTTATACGCTAGATTATGATACTATGGAAAATATGGTAATAGATGAAATTATGTATGTAGAAAATATAAATCCAAGCAGTATAACTTCAAACGATATTATGGTAAATATGCAACAAATTGCAGATAGTTTATCTGAAAATATTTTTCAGGGTATGCCTATCGTAGCAACTGAAATACTAGAAGTTGCTGATAATAAAATTATCGTAATAGACTTACAAGATAAAAAATCTAAGAATTTATATACTTCTGAGTGGAATAATTTCTTTCAAGGTTCTACTGGCGGACTTATAACCACAGCCTCATTAGAAGAAACATTTTTGCAACGAGACTATACACAAGACTGGGTAGATGGTGTACAGTTTTTATATAATGGCCAATCCATCCCAGAGCTTGACCATATTAATTTAAGTGAAATAATCTATAGATAGAAAATTAGGGACTGCAACACTTTGTAGTCCCTTTACTTTAACGACGTGGCCGCTTTGTTTGCTCATAGAATTTTTCCTTGTCCGCATACATTTGTGCATCTGCAAGTTCTTGAGTTTTTTCCCATTCTTTAACTGTATTACCCATGCAAATTGCCATTCCCATAGACATACTAGCACTAGGGATAATATCTTGGCTAAATTCTACCAATTTCAACTTAGCATATACAATATATTCTTCAATACGAGGTATATTTTGATGTGCAAATAATATCGCAAATTCATCTCCACCAATCCTATATACAATATAATCTGCATTAGGGTCGTCTGAAAGTGCATCAGAACTTATTTTAATATATTTATCTCCAGTGTTATGACCTAATTTATCATTTACAGGTTTAAGACCATTTAAATCAGCTAGAACAAGTGTATAATTATCCATAATACCACGGTGCATAAAATTTTTGATATCTATATCATAGGCAATACGATTTTTTAGTCCTGTCATAGCATCAGTATTGTATATATCTCGGAATTTTGGATTAGAAATTCGCCTAAATAGTATACGTGATAACATGCTGGCAATCAAGCAAGTTAGTGTAATAACTCCAGGTACCAATACACGAATTTTAGAAAATAATTCATATTCAGCTGTAGCAGCAAATTCTACCCCAATCGCTCCTACAACCTGTCCGTCCTCACTATAAAACGGATAACATGCTAAGAATACATCTCCCCATTCCGTATGTAAAATATCACCTGACATAATACTTTCTCCTGATAACGCAGTTTTTATATCTTCTTGAAATTCAGGCTCTATAAGTTCACCAGGCATCCTAAAATCTTCATGATCTAAAGGTAAACCATCTATGTGATATATTAACTCATCCTGTGTATTGTAAGTGGCAGTATATAAGTATTGTGCACCAATAGCCTCTCGTGCATAGCTTAAAGACATATACGCATCTTGGTAAGCTTCATTTTCCATATCTTCGTTTGTAGTTATAGTTATAAAATAACTAGGCTGCAAGTGATTTTCTACATATTTTAAAATCACCAGAGCTCTTGTTTTAAGTGAGTCTAACATATAATTATAACACATATTGTACATAATTGTAGGCTTCTGCTAATATATCTCACTTCAGTTCATGG
>MDJN01000009.1 GCA_001995005.1 Candidatus Parepulonipiscium sp. PG-Nun2H_MBin03
CTTGGTAAGTGGCACCTCCTACACGACGAGCTTTAACTTCAAGTACAGGCATGATATTTTCTAAAGCTTCTTCAAAAACCTCTAATGCGTTTCTGCCTGTCTTTTCATTGATAATTTCAAATGCACCATAAACTATTTTTTGAGCTGTTCCTCTTTTACCATCTAACATGATAGTATTAATAAGCTTAGTAACAAGCTTACTGTTGTAAATTGGATCAGACAATACATCTCTTTTTGCGATATGTCCTTTACGTGGCACGGTCTTCCCTCCTTAACTAAATTTGATAAATCATCGGTACTCGTCCCCAAAAAAAATTGGGAATCGTGCGTGCCCTTTAAATCTATTTATATAACTAAACAGTGCCGGGCACAGAATAAATCTGATTTACATTTATCCTTATTTTTTAACTTTAGGTCGCTTAGTTCCGTATTTTGAACGAGACTGATTTCTGTTTGCAACACCAGCAGTATCTAATGTACCACGTACAATGTGGTAACGTGTTCCTGGTAAGTCTTTTACTCTACCCCCACGAATCAAAACAACACTGTGTTCTTGCAAATTGTGACCTTCTCCTGGAATATAAGCTGTTACTTCTATCCCGTTTGTAAGTCTAACTCTGGCAATTTTACGCAGAGCTGAGTTTGGTTTTTTTGGAGTAGCTGTTTTCACAGCTGTACAAACTCCTCTTTTTTGTGGCGAAGAAATATCTGTTGTTTTCTTCTTTAAAGAGTTATAGCCCTTTTGTAATGCTGGAGCTGTTGATTTCTTTTCAATGCTTTTTCTTCCCTTACGTACTAATTGGTTAAATGTAGGCATTCCGGCACCTCCTTACTAATCTTAAATTAATGTAACATTTTATTACATACCTAGCGATTTTATCACCGACTTTTCCAAATGTCAAGGTGAAATTTAAAAAGTATTCCGAGTTTATGTATATAAATCACAAAAAAAGGACTGAATTTTGCAGTCCCACCAAGTAATTTTTTATTTGTGCTCACATTAATGGAGCAAATATCATGAGTATGGCATTTCTTACTTTTCCTACAATACCCATTTTTAAGTCTGATTGTTCTATCTTATTGCTTAATTTAATTGTATTAATTGCATCCACTTCTAAATCTTTAATAGCAGACACACCATACATAAATACTCCGCATTCAAAGTTTAAATACATACTTCTATAATCTAAGTTTATCGTACCTATCATAGCTATCTTTTTATCCACAACTATAGATTTAGCATGCAAAAATCCTTTAGTATACTCATATATTTTCACACCCACTTCTAATAACGGTACATAATTAGCTCGTGTAATTCTAAATACTGCCTTTTTATCTGGTATACCTGGCGTTAAAATATTTACATCTATTCCACGTCTTGCAGCTAAAATAATTGCACTTCTTGTATAATCGTCTAATATCAAATATGGGGTCATAATATATATACTCTCATTGGCCTGATTTATAATATCAACGTAAACATTTTGTCCTACAGTAACATCATCTAGCGGACTGTCGCCAAAAGGCTGCACAAACCCTATTCCTGTATTGTGCTCTATATTAGTTTTATAGTCATTCGGGTCTAATATCTCTTCTGCACTTACATTCCACATTTCAATAAAAAGACAAGTTAATCCCCATACGGCATTCCCTGTTATTCTAATACCTGTATCTTTCCAATGGCCATACTTTACCTTCTTATTGATATATTCATCTGCCAAATTTATTCCACCAGTAAAGCCTACTTTTCCGTCTACTACTAATATTTTCCTATGGTCTCTATTGTTCATAACCAAGGCTACTACCAATTTTACTCTATTAAATGCAATGCATTTTATATTTTCATGAACTTTTTCTAAATACTCTCTATATTGCCAGTGCAACGTTGTCATACAACCCATATCATCATACATTACTCTAACTTGTACACCTTGCTTAGCCTTTTCTACCAAAATAGCTAAAATCTGATCCCACATTAAGCCTTCTTCTATGATGTAATATTCCATAAATATAAATTTTTCTGCCGTATTTAAAACCTTTAACATATCCTCGAAATAATCTTCACCTATAGAATAATATTTTACATCTGAATGACAAAACGCTGGATAATGCGTAACTTCTTTTAAATATCTTGCAGTACTGTACGCTCTTTTTCCTTGTACCAAAAAGTGACAGTTCATATGTTCGTCCGCATTTAAGCATTGGATAATTTTTTCTGAGGATTTGGCTACACTTGCAGTGAGTTTTTTTGCCGGGGCTTTTCTCCCCCATAACAAATATATTAGTATGCCCATAAGCGGCAATAAATGAAGTACTATTATCCAAGTGATTTTATATGCCGAAGGCTCTTTTCCACCTATCAAATATACTATAAATACCATTGATAACAGGTATAAAATCATACTAACAAACACAGACAGCTCTATAAATTTCACAAAACAATAGAAAAATATGAGCAATTGTATTAGAGAGATTACCCCTGTTAGGAGTAATCTGTTTTGAATGGTTTTTTTGGTTTTTACTTTATCAAATAATCTCATAAATTATTGGTTTGCTAAAGTCTTATATGATTCATACCTATCTTTAGCATCTTCTTCTGTTTTTGCAAACAGAGTTACACTTTCTTCTGGATATAGTTGAGTAAGAGATGAATATCTTACTTGGTTCATTATAAAGTCTTTAAAGCTTTCAGTTGGTGCTTTTGAGTCTAATAAGAATGGATTCTTACCTTGCTCTTTAAGCTCTGGGTTATATCTAAACAAGTGCCAGTATCCAGCTTTTACAGCATCTGCAGTATTTCTGATAGAACAAGACATACCTTGTTTGATACCTTGGCTAATACAAGGTGAGTAAGCTATTACAATAGATGGTCCATCATATTCTTCCGCTTCTAATAATACCTTGATTAAGTGGTTTTTATCTGCTCCTATGGCAACTTGAGCCACATAAACATTTCCATAACTCATCATCATCATACCAAGATTTTTCTTACCAGTCTTCTTACCAGATGCAGCAAATTTTGCTATAGCTGCTGCCGGAGTAGCCTTAGATGATTGGCCTCCTGTATTTGAATAGATCTCTGTATCAAATACTAATACGTTTACATTTTCACCAGATGCCATAACGTGGTCCAATCCACCATATCCGATGTCATAAGCCCAGCCGTCTCCACCTAATATCCATTGAGAACGTTTTACTAAATGGTCATTTCTTTCATTAATAGCGTCTACTAGCTCTTTAGCCTTTCCTGTAAACTCCACATCTTTAATTACTGCTCTTACTTTAGCACTAGCTTTTTTAGATGCATTTGCTTTATTTTTGCTTTCAATCCACTCAGCAAAAGCTTCTTTTGCAGTCACATCAATATCCATTTCAACCAATTCTTTCATAGCATCTTCTATTTTATTTCTTAGTTGTCTGTCTGCCAAGGCCATACCATATCCATACTCTGCATTATCTTCAAATAATGAATTCGCCCAAGCCGGTCCTTTGCCTTCATGGTTAGTAGTATATGGTGTAGATGGTGCAGAGCCTCCCCAGATTGATGAACAACCTGTTGCATTCGCAATTACCATTCTATCTCCAAATAATTGTGTTACTAACTTGATATAAGGAGTTTCTCCACAACCAGCACAAGCTCCTGAAAATTCGATAAGTGGAGTTTTGAATTGGCTGTCTTTTACAGTGGTTCCTTCAACTAAATCACCTTTATATGATACTTCTTTTACAACATAATCCCAATTTGTATTTTCTTTCACAACTACATCATCAATAGGTTTCATTTCCAGTGCTTTTTTCTTAGCTGGACAAATATCAACGCAGTTTGCACAACCTGTACAATCAAGTGGGCTTACTTGCATTCTATATGATAAACCTGCAAATTGTTTACCAATAGCTTTAGAAGCTTCAAATCCTTCTGGAGCATTTTTCATCTCGTTTTCGTCTAATAATACTGGACGAATACACGCATGCGGACATACAAATGCACATTGGTTACATTGTATACAATTTTCTTTTATCCAATCTGGTACATCAATAGCGATACCACGCTTTTCATACGCCGAAGTACCTGCTGGGAATGTTCCGTCTTCATATCCATTAAATGCACTTACCTTTAGGCTATCTCCATCTTGAGAATTCATTGGTCTTACAATGTTTTTAATAAAGTCTGGGCCTTCAAAATGGTCTACATGCTTTTCTTCTGCATTTGCCCATTCAGCTGGTACTGTAACTTTAACCAATGCGTCACCTGCTTGGTCTATAGCGTCGTAATTCATTTTTACAACCACTTCACCTTTATTACCATATGACTTTTTAATTGATTTTCTCAGTTCCTCACGTGCTTCTTCAAACGGGATGATATCCGCTAATTTAAAGAACGCAGATTGCATAACCATGTTTATTCTCTTACCTAAGCCTGTAACCTGTCCAATATGAGTTGCATTAATAATATAGAATTGAATGTCATTTTTCGCCATATAACGTTTCATTTTAGCCGGTAAATGCTCTTCTAAATGCTCAGTTCCCCATACACAGTTTAATACGAATATACCGCCTTTTTTAAGACCTTTCAGCACTTCATACTCATCTACATATGATTGATTATGACAAGCAATATAATCCGCTTCGTCAATTAAATAAGTTGAACGAATAGGCTCATCTCCAAAACGCAAGTGAGATATAGTTACACCACCTGATTTTTTAGAGTCATATGCAAAGTATGCTTGAACGTATTTATTAGTTGTTCCACCAATAATTTTAATAGCTTGCTTATTTGCACCAACTGTACCATCTGAGCCTAGTCCCCAGAATTTACATCTTACAGTACCTGGTTGAGCTATACTAAAGCTTTTTGCTAATGGTATTGATAAATTGGTTACGTCATCTTCTATACCTACAGTAAATCCTAATTGTGGATTATCACTTGCTAGGTTGTCAAAAATAGCTTTAATATGACGTGGTGTAGTATCTTTTGAACCTAAACCGTAACGCCCACCAATTATCTTAATATCTCTATCTAAATCAAAGAAGGCATTTCTTACGTCAAGATAAAGAGGTTCCCCACTTGCACCATGCTCTTTAGTCCTGTCTAAGACACAAATCTTTTTCGCAGTTTTTGGTATAGCTTCTAGCAAATGCTTATTTGAGAATGGTCTAAATAAGTGAACTTTTACTAGCCCTACTTTACCGCCTTCTGAATTTAATTTATCTACAGTTTCCTCAATAGTTTCTGTTACAGAACCCATAGCAATTAAAATATTCGTAGCTTCTGGATCTCCATAGTAGTTAAATAACTCATATTGTCTACCTACTAATTCACTAATCTTGTGAATATATTCTTCAACATATCCTACCATATCTATATAATACTTATTTGATGCTTCTTTAGTTTGGAAATAGATATCAGGATTTTGTGCAGTTCCTCTTGTTACAGGATGCTCTGGTGATAAAGATTTTTGTCTAAATCTTTCCACTGCTTCCTTATCTACTAATTGTGCCAAATCTTCATAATCTAATACTTCCACTTTTTGTATTTCATGAGAAGTTCTGAAGCCGTCAAAGAAGTGAATTACAGGTAAGCTACCTTTTATCGCAGCTAAATGAGCCACAGGAGCCAAATCTGCTACTTCTTGCACAGAACCTGATACCATTAAAATACAACCAGTTTGTCTTGCTGCCATAACATCTTGATGGTCTCCAAATATTGATAAAGCTTGAGCCGCAAGTGCTCTTGCACTAACATGAAATACGCCAGGTAATAATTCTCCTGCTACTTTATACATATTTGGTATCATAAGTAGTAAGCCTTGAGACGCTGTAAATGTACTGGTTAATGCTCCTCCTTGCAACGAACCATGAAACGCTCCCGCAGCCCCAGCTTCTGATTGCATTTCAACAACGCTTACTTTTTGCCCAAAGATATTTTTTCTCCCTTGTGCCGACCATTCATCCATAACTTCCGCCATATTACTAGATGGTGTAATAGGATAAATTGTTGCCACATCTGTAAATGCATACGCCGCATATGCCGCTGCCGTATTTCCATCAAGTGTAATTTGTTTCTTTGCCATTCAAATATACCTCCTAATTTTACAAAAAATTTAAAATCTATTACTAATATTTCCTAATAATCATAACATATACATACAAGTTTGTCATTAGTATTTTACTATATTATATAAATTTTTGTACATGTTTAGTATTTTTGATAGTTAAAAATTATACAATATAGATAGTACCTATATCAGGCATTATAAATATATCTTTATTTATACTAAAATTACTAAAATCTATTTACCAACAATACACTACATGTCATTTAAAAATGTTTTCCATTTTCATAGTAATTCTCTTTTTCAATATCTACAAAAATAACATCCACTGAATTAATTTCATCAAATTCAAAACTTTTGGCTTTCAAAATGCCTTCTGTCAGTATTTTGGCAACTAAATTTTTAGCATTTTTTCCTCTGTCAAACCACTCAACAGTTACATAAACCGTATCCTTTAATAAATTTCCATTACAAAAAATATCCCCATCTCCTAGTGCACCAATTGAAAATGTAATCCAATCTGCAGGACACTTTATCACCTGTGATAAACTTTCTGTTAACTCTGCCGAGAGGGCTTTAACCTTCGGAATGTCTAATCCTGTAACTCTAATATGTGGCATAGTACTCCTCCTAGATAAATCTATTTATATTTATGTCATACCGACAACTCTTTTTCCGACAACAAAGTCGAATTAAAATAAATATAGGTATACATACTTTACAATTTTCTGCTATAATTTATATAATTATACATTAATTTCTACTTCACTTAAAATTTACAAAATCAGAGCAATCTAGGGTCAAGGAGAGGTAACCAGATGAATTTCAACCCCGAGCAACATCAAGTTATTAGCGATTTAGAACATAATTTAATAGTTTTAGCATCTGCTGGAACAGGTAAAACTGACACAATTTCTGCAAGAATTGTAAACATACTTACAACAAAGCAAGCCATGCCTAGTGAGATTTTATGTCTTACCTTTACTAATAAAGCTTGCAAAGAGATTAAAGAAAGAATAGCAACTGTAGTAGGTGAGCAAGCTAAAGGTATAACGATACAAACTATCCATAGTTGGTGCCTAAATATAATTAAACATGAGACCAAAAATAACACTGACATATTCTCAGACTTTTTAGTCTATGATGAAGATGATTGTAATCAAATTATTGAATGGGCCTTAACTACTCTTAATTTAAATAAATTACTTATTTTATCCAAAGGACACTTACGAACATTACTATGGCAGATTAAAGAACATAAGGCCTTATTAATATGCGACGGTCATAAAACTGTTAATATTCAGCAAATTATTGATAATATATTCACTATGCCTTCAAATATATTGCGTACGCTGTGCACCGTTAAACAATCTAAATACAGTAAACCACAATTTCAAGAAGATTTATTTCAGTTATTATATAAAAACGTTGAAAGCTTACTTAATATTTATACAAATGAGTTAAAGTCAAATCATGGGTTAGATTTTATGGATTTGATACTATATGCCGCACAATTATTTAATAACCCTATAGTTTTGGATACTTATAAAAATCAATATAAATTTATTCATATTGACGAAGTACAAGACGTAAGCAAGCTAGAATATTCAGTTATCAAACAAATTTTTTATACTAATAAGGTTTTATTATGCGGAGATATCTTTCAAACTATCTATGAGTGGAGAGGGTCAGAACCTAATATAATCTTGGAAAATTTTCTACAAGAGTATCATGCTATAAAGGTTATTTTCTATACAAATTACAGAGCTACCAAAAATTTAGTAAATTTATCAGTTGGTTATCTGCAAAATGCATTTAGTAATACTCTACTCAACATTGATATAAGCAAAATTAAATTAAAATCTGACGAACAAGGCACTTTAACTTATTATAAACAATTTAATTGCATAGCTCATGAGGCTCAATATATCTTTAATCAAATAAAAGATAATAATTTATACGATAAAACTTGTATCCTTACTAGAAACAATATGTATAACCAAGAATTATGTCAGGCAATCAGCACCTTTCAGAAACAGGGTGATAAATTTAACTTTATCTTAGTCGACCAATTTAAATTTTTTAGGCGAGTTGAAATTAAAGATGTGTTGGCATTTATGAAATTAATTATCAATAGACATGACAACATAAGTTTAAAAAGAATACTACAAAATTTTAATACCGGCGTATCAGAAAACACAATAACCGTTATAGATTCAAAAGAATATCGCAGAGCAGGCATAACATTAGCAGATTTTGTACACTCAAATACAGCCAATTCCTCAGAACCATTTAAATTATTAATAGACGGATTAAAAAACAAGAATATCGTAGTCTTTGATGTTGAAACTACAGGAACTGATACTACTGAAGATGAAATTATTCAGATTGCAGCAATAAAAATAGATGACACTGGACAAATTGTAGGAACTCCTTTTGAAAGGTTACTTAAAACTACTAAATCGTTAGGCAAGTCAGTAGAAGTGCATAAGATTAGCCAGAAGCTTTTAGACGAAATGGGCGAGGACAGAATAGAAGTACTATTAGAGTTTTCAGAGTATATTAAAGGCAGTGTTGTCGTTGGACATAACGTAATATTTGACTTAAATATATTAACGTCCGAATTAGCAAGATTAAACTTAGCCCCTCTTAATATAAAAACATACTACGATACACTTGATATATACCGACGTTTTTACCCCAACACAATTAACCATAAATTAGAAACGCTAAGCAAAGTGTTTAAGACCATTCATACGCCTACCCACGACGCTATGGACGATATTTTAGCCACTGCCGAATTACTAATCATGGTCATAAACAATAAAATTATTCCCACTTCTGATGAACGTCAGCATAAAATCTCAATTTACATTGATGAGTTCACCCAAATTAGAGCTTTACTAAATATTTTATTTACAGAAGCTAGTGTAATGTCTCCTAGCAAGATATTATCCACTATAGTAATTAATTTTATTAAAAAAGAGAATACTTTTGCAGACAAACGCAATAATCTTATTAATTTTTATCGTATTGTTGAAGCACTTGAAAATACTGGTAAAAATAATCGTGATGCTTTAATAGAAATTTTGCAAATCTCTAGTTTATCTAATGGAGATATGGAACTATTATTATTAAAGATTAAAAATATATCACTAATTCCAATAATTACAGTACATCAAGCTAAGGGTCTTGAGTTTAACAACATTTTCATTGCTGGTATGCAAGAAGGTACTTTTCCTTCTTATACCGCAATTAAAAATAACAGTTTAGAAGAAGAGAAACGGATTTTTTACGTAGCCCTTACAAGGCCTAAAAAACGTCTGTTTATTACCTGCAACACCGCTTCCAAGTATAATAAAACTATTTTGCCTAGCAACTTATTAAGTATGCTTCCTACAGAATATATACAAAAATAGCCTAAATACTAAAATAGTATCTAGGCACACTTTTTACTTTTTCATTAACTCTGCTATTGTATTCTTAATATTAATTATCCCTTCATCAATGTCATTTGTATTTGCTACACATTTTTCTAATGGACATAAATCATCATTAGTTCTATTCTTGATAGTATCCACCAAATTTTCATACTTATATTCAACATTATAAGATTTTAGAATTTGTATAGCCGTTCTACTCATTAATATCCCGCATACGTATCTAGCCTTAAATTTGCACAATAACATTGCAGCTGCTTTACCGATTACTTTATCTGCAACTACTGCACCATTTATAATTTCTGGATTATAGTTAATAATTTTCATTATTGGCTTTACACCTATCCCACTATCTTCGTATACTATAGTATTATTTTTTACAATTATAAACGTCGCTTCACCACATTTTATTTTATCAAATAGTTGTTTTTCCACAAATGTATCCTCCTAGAAATTTTACTATTATAGGTATGCCCACTAATTGAAGAATAATCCCTGGCATGCCAACTATAATAGCTACATATACCGATGCAACTTTTGTATATGCCTCCATGTTTAGTATATCTGCAAAAATATATAGAATAATTAAGTATCCACTTCTCCCTGTAATCATTGCTGTAATTAAGCTTATGTAGATATGCATATTAAGCTTTTTATACATCAATCCACACATAAATCCGTATAGACTAAGTTCTACCATCATAATTGGTAGCATCACAACGCTTGGCATACCCGTTAATATACTTGATAAAAACGGAATTAACATACCTAGCATAAATCCCGTTACTTGCCCATAAAACAGGCCTATCAATATTACCGGAATATGCATCGGCAATAGTATCGTTCCTGGAATACCAAACATATGCCCTGTCGCATATGGCAATATTATTCCTAATGATATAAATAAACCTAATATTGTAATTTCTCGTGTTTTAAACATGTTCCCCTCCTAAAATTAATTCATCTATATCTTATCATATTATAAGTTAAAGTCAATTAATATGACACCATTACTTATATTTATTGTTTATTATTGACTTTTATATATATTTTATATTATACTATATTTAATAAACTAAGGAGGAATTAATAAACATGAAAAAATTTACTAAAGTATTACCAATTTTAATGACACTCGGAATATGCACATCAACCGTATTTGCAAATGCATCCGCAACAACTACAATAGCAAATGCTACATATTCAAGCACATCGACTGCAATATCAACTGGTACAGTACCTATATCACCAATTATCTCTATTGAGGATTTTTATTTATCAACCCAATATCCTGAATTAAATGAATATATTGTAAAATTAGATAAATCCGTTGAAGTAGGCGAGCTTAAAGTTACTATTAATGAGATATTATTAGTCCATAATCAAGTACTCTTAAGTATAACTACAGAAAAGTTAGATGGGAGTGCATTTGAAAATTATTCTAATTTTTCACACATATCTCTTAATATAACTCCATCAGCAGAAGAAGAATTTGCAGAATTAATCCTCAAACTTGCAAATACCGTCTATGAAGAATTGCCAGAAGTATTAACAGACTCTGAAGTTGCACTACTAAGTGAGTATTTTTATCAAAGTTCTAGTCACATCTCTTCTAGTCAGCTTACTAATTCTATTACGTCAGAAGACGGTACTAAATTATTACATTCACTAAATAGTTGTTATTATACATTGTCAGACTCTCTAGCAGGCAGTGACTTCACCCTGTCTCTATCAGATTTAGGATACATTGCAGAGGACGAAAAAACATTAGATATTAATTTAGTAGAGTTACACGAGCAAAGTAAAGATATACCACTAATCACTAGTGAAGTTATTTATGGTGTATCTAATGTATCATCTATGTTAGAAGTCGGTTTAGGCTATGAGATTTCTGAAGCTATTACATTAGAAAATGTAAAAACTTATATCAACGAAGACGGCGAGAATGTACTGAGCATTTCTACTAAATATGATCCTTCTCATTATGGTACTTATCATAGCATAGAAGCTCAATTTAAAGATGGTACTACGCCTGTTCGATATTCCGACTGGTCGTCTCAAAGTTTACACGGCATTGACTTCTTATTAGGAGATTATACATTAGAAGATGTTGAATTAATTTTAACAACTTACGACTATATTATACTTAATGATGATATTATTGAAATCGACTTTACTCTACCTATTATTGCAACTCCAACTATATCAGCTCAACCTGATCTAAATCTACAACATTCTAGCGGTGTTACTATTAATGTTGAAGCTATTACAGTCACTCCCCTTAAAATTGAAATTTTAGGCAGTCATACACAAAATGATTTATTAAACAGCTCCGGCTTTAAGATTGATACTGTAGAGCTGTATTATCATAACGGTAGCAGAGCACCACTTGCTTTATCTCAAACTACCTATTCTAGAGATAATGGGTTAACTCAATTTAATATTAGCTATGATTATGAAGACTCCTTAATAAATGTTAACGATATATCTTCTATCATTATTAATGGAATGCCAGTTGAATTCTAACAAAAAAAGGCTATTGTTATACACAATAGCCTTAAAACCTTTAAGCCAAGCTTTCGCCTAACTCTTTACATTTTGCTTGAGCATCGTCATTTGGAGCATCGTTACAGATATATGTTTCCATTACGCCTTTTGCTTCTTCTTCCCAGTTTCTCATCCATTCGCCGTCACCCCAGCCATATGAGCCAAATAAGATGTATTTTTTGTCTTCTAAATCATCTTTAATATCATCCCACATTGGTTGAAATTCTTCTTCTTCTAATACTTCCGCACCCATAGATGGACAGCCAAATGCAAATGCTGCAAAATCATTTAACATTCCTTTATTAAATTGTGCTGATGTAAGTAAGCTAACTTCTGCTCCTTTTGCTTGAGCTCCTTCTGCAATGTATTTTGCCATTGCTTCTGTATTACCTGTTCCACTCCAATAAACTACTGCTACTTTACTCATTACTCAATTCCTTCTTTCTTAAATTTATATTTAACATTGTGGTTGCCACAAAAAAGTAACAACTTCCAATGTTATTTGCATTCGTTAATATCTTACTACCTAGCAATAGCTAATTTAATAAGATCGCTTCCTTCTCCAAAACATTTTCTATATACTTCAGTACATTTGTCAAATCGAGCAAATATTTTTTTAGCTTCCTCTTCGTTCGTGTATACTTTCCAACAACCAGTATGCTTAGAGTGTTTACCTTTATTTTCAATAAATGCTATTACATCGCTTAGGGGATACCCTAAAAATATCCCTATCTCATGTGGAAAGTCCTCGTTGACTAAATGTTCTTGTAATAAACTTATACAATCGTTAATCTGAAACTTTTCATACCCATATGTTTCCAAAAATCCCCTCACGTGCTTACAGTTAAGTGTATCCCTTAATTTGCTTTTTCGATATACATAAATCAATGCTATATTATCTCTTGTACGTAATATACGAAAAAATATTCCTTTAATATTTAATAGCTTATTTAATCTTTCCACTTCATTTTCTATATCCATAATATCAGTATATTTACAAGAAAATAAATTAGAAACTTTAAGCCCCGCTAATGTTGGTGAACAAAAACGTATTACAAATTCTGTTAACATAACACCACGCCCCCCTATAAAGTTATTTTTCGCTAACCTATCCATATAAATCAACAGACATGTTTGTCTAATATATCTCTTAACGCCGACATAGAGCTAGAATGAGACCGCACGACTTCATTTTGCTTACCTGCCGATAGCGCACAATGTATCATCTTATGAGATACTGTATTCGTAAATAGAATAAGTAAATCTGGATTACCTATCTGTTTTTTGGTAAATGGTTGTGTAAATACTTTTACTTTGCACTTATATTGCTTGCACAAGTTTTTATAATTATCTACCATACAATCATTTCCACCGATAATAATTACCTTCATAAATTGCTCCCTTCTATATTCTATTTATGTATAAGTTATTTTATGCTAACTTATTTTACCACATAAGTTTTTATTTTGTCAACAATTTTTCTTAGTTTATACTAACTTTGTGAAAATTGTTCTGGTTTTTAATGGAAAATATCTATATCATGGTAAAAAAATAGAATTAACATCTAATAAATGTTAATCCCAATTAGTAAATTTTTAATATATTGATTTTTATATTACTGACGTAACATATGGCAAAAATTTGATTGTATTATTATTCAGCGGTACATTTGCTTTTTTTATATATCCTAATACCAAATTCTTTTCTTTATCTTCAATATTGACACAACTTGGATTATCTTTTAAATCTACATTAACAGCAATATAACATAAATCCGTGTCATTTAACATTTCAGTAACTAGGTGGTCACTATTTGTTACTACTATTTCTTTTAACTGATTAGTACTTATATCACTTAAATTTACATAATCGAAATGATGCTCTACAGAAAAGAAATCTCTTATACCCCTTACAAATTTACACTCTGGTAACTGATCCATCTTTACCGTTTTTCCACTGCCGTATAAGGGATGTTTTTTACCCACATAGATACATAATTGGCTTTCTTTTAATGCTATAAATTCTAAGTGTTTATGAGACAATATATGATTAAAAGCATTTTTTTGGTTTGGAGATATATATATAATACCTATTTCGCATACTCCTGTACTTACGTAATCTATAATCTCTTGAACTCCACCCTCTAGGTAATCTATGCCAAATTGTCTTCTATATTTTTTAGAGTTTGCTAACATTTGGTGATTATACTTATTTTCCATATCCTTATAAAATTTTTTAATTGCTTTAGCGATTACGGCACTGGGATATGATGCTATAGATAATCTAGTAACAAAAAAATCTTTATCAATATCTTTTATCATATCCATCTGGCACAATATATTTTTTGCATAATAATAAAGTTTTTCACCTTGCGTAGTCACTTCTATGCCCTTACTTGTCCTAATGAATAAGTTTAAATCCAACTCTCTTTCCAATGAAGCTATAGATTTACTAATAGCTGGTTGAGATGTAAAAAGTCGCTCACTCGCCCTATAAAAGCTTTTCTCTTCCACTGCGGCTACTAGGTATTCTAATTGCCTAATTTCCATATCAATTCCCTTTCACCTGCTATATTTTTCTATTTCTTGTAATTTACTTGCATTATTGCACACGTATGCACTTTCTTTTTATCACTATAATTTATTCAAATTATAACACATTAACTAAGATAACTCAAATATTTTTGTTAGGCTATCATAACATATCAAAAAAAGCCTTGCAAATACTCGAATTGTATTTGCAAGGCTTCTGAGCTGTATTGTATGTAATTAAGCTAATTTTTCACACAGCCTATACTTCAATATTATTATCAAATTTCATCTTAAGTAAACGTAGTTCTCGCTTATAATATACAACAAAAATAACTGACATTATTAATGCACTTACAGGGTAACATGCCCCTAGGAAATGAATTGTTGGGTTAAGCGGAAATATAAACAATACCCAAATAAATCTAAAACCTACAACCCCTACCAATGTTATTATCATGGGTTTAAATGATTTTCCAAGCCCTCTAACGGCTTGTGAACAAATATTATTTGGTACAGCTAATAAATACATAGGCATTATTACAAAAAAGAAGGTTGCTGCAACCTTCTTTTTCTTTACCCCTAGATGCTGTATCTATTCCACGAACACAGCCTCTATTCCACGCCTATCCTGCAGTTATACAACTGCGAGACGACAGACTGGAGATAAATCGACAGCCTGCGAAACACAAATATCAAATAAACTAATCCCTGATATTTGTATTTCTGCGGTTTTTATAATAACTTTCTTAAAGCGGACTCTAAGAATGGATTTCTTAGAATGGATTTCTAGGAGCAGGCTTCTTGAAGTAAGCTTCTTGGAACAAGTTTCTTGGAGTAAACTTCTCGGGGTGAGTTTCTTGGAGTGAGCTTCTCGAAGCAGGCTTCTTGGGGGTTATTTTAGATTTATGATGCATCCTGAAACTATCACAGAAGATACGATAGCTGCCGTAGTGTAGGCGCTGTATCTGTATATTTTGTTGTTTAGGGCTTTCAGCTGAGCTTTTCTTTTTTCGTTCCAGCGTTCTAAAATCAATTTTAGTGTTTGATTCATAGTATTGTCCTGTATTATATTTGGCGTCTGATACTGTAGTAGTTTTCTTGTTTATATTTTCTCTGCCTTGCACTTTTATGCTGCGACGGATTTTGTTTAGTATGTAATCGTCGGAGATTTGCTGGGCTTCCAATGCGGTTTTGGATCTG
>MDJN01000010.1 GCA_001995005.1 Candidatus Parepulonipiscium sp. PG-Nun2H_MBin03
ATGGCTATAACATCCATATATCCTTCTACTAAAATATAGTACTCATACTTGGATTGTTTAGCTAAATTAAGACCATATAAATTATTGCTTTTGTTAAAAATTAGGCTATCTGCAGAATTTAGATATTTTGGATTTTCATTTCCAAATACTCTCCCTCCAAATGCTATAACTTTTTTAGTTGTACTAAAAATAGGAAATATCAACCTATTAGAAAATCTATCATACATAACTCCTTTAGTTTCACTTTGTAAACATAATCCACTCTCTACTAATATTTTATCGTCTATATTTATCTCTTTAAAATATTTATATAAACTGTTATACTGCGTAGGGGCATACCCAATCCCAAAAGTTTTAATAGTTTGACTATCTAATTTTCTAAATTTTATATAATCTAAAGCATATTGGGGAGCATTATGTTTTAAATTATAATAATAATATCTTGCGGCTTTTTTATATAAGTCAAAGATTAAGTCTTTTTTTGAATTATCTATTGAATTGTGTGGCTTATTGTCACTTAATTCTAACGGGATATTTGCTTTATTGGCTAAGTCCTCTATAGCTTCTACAAAAGTAAAATTTTCTTTTTGCATAATAAATGTCATGACATTTCCACCAACACCGCATCCGAAACAATAATACATCTGTTTTTCGGCATTTACAAAAAAAGAAGGGGTTTTTTCGTTGTGAAAAGGGCATCTTCCAACATAAGATTGTCCTTTTTTTATTAGATTAGTATACTCAGAAATGATAGATATAATGTCAGTTTGTGATTTAACTTTTTCTATAAAAGTATCGTCAAAATACATAGTTTATACCTTTCTATATTCTAAAAATTGTAATTACTTATGGGGATTTAGTACAAATCAATATACGCTGAGCAAGAATCAGAACTGTGTATCTCCTCTTTAAATTATTTCAATAAATAGTATTGACAAATAATCAGAAATTTATAATAAAACTTTTAATAAGTTGTAGATTTATTCGGGCTTTTATGTAATTAAGGACTAAAGTAGTAGGTTTATAAAGGTTCTATTACTTAAGTATATTATAAAATTATATTTTATATTCATGCTTTTACAGAGATTATCATTTAAACAATAACTCTTTTTTAGACCCATAAGGAGTCGTAAAAGAGTTATTATTATAAACTAACCCAACTTATATAAGTGTGAGTGTCTTAATAAGTTCATTTAAACTTATTTTTAATATAATTATTTTACAGCTGCTTGTGCTGCCGCAAGTCTTGCAATTGGAACTCTAAATGGTGAGCAAGATACATAGTTTAATCCTACATGATGGCAAAATTCAATAGTTGATGGGTCTCCGCCATGCTCTCCACAAATTCCTAATTTAATATCAGGTCTTGTTTTGCTTCCTTTTTCAGCAGCAATTTTAACTAATTCTCCTACACCTGTTTGGTCAAGTTTAGCAAATGGATCAGACTCATATACACCTTTAGTATAATAATCTTCTAAGAATTTTCCAGCATCATCACGAGAGAATCCAAATGTCATTTGAGTTAAATCATTTGTACCAAATGAGAAGAATTCAGCTTCTTCAGCAATTTGATCTGCAAGTAGTGCTGCTCTTGGTATCTCAATCATAGTACCTACCATATATTTAAGATCAATTCCTGATTTTGCAATAGCATCATCTGCAGCTTTTGTAATAATATCTTTAACATACTTTAATTCTTTTTTATCTCCCACTAATGGAATCATAATTTCAGGTACAATATTGTATCCTTTATTTTTCTTAACTTCAATAGCAGCTTCTATAATAGCTTGTGTTTGCATTTCTGCTATTTCTGGATATGATACAGATAATCTGCACCCACGGTGTCCCATCATTGGATTAAATTCGTGTAAACTATTAACAGTAGCATCTAATTCATCAAAAGTTAGGCCTAATTCGTCTGCTAATATTTGAATATCTCCTTTTTCATGTGGTAAAAATTCATGCAAAGGTGGGTCAAGTAATCTTACTGTAACTGGTCTTTCTTCCATTGCTTCATAAATACCTATAAAATCTCCTTTTTGAAGTGGTAATAAATCTGCTAGTGCCAGTTTTCTATCTGCCTCTTCTTTTGCAACTATCATTTTACGAACCTTTTTAATTCTGTCCCCTTCAAAGAACATATGCTCTGTACGGCAAAGTCCAATACCTTCTGCACCAAATTTAATAGCATTTCTAGCATCTGCTGGACTATCTGCATTAGTTCTAACTTTTAAAGTACGATATTGGTCAGCCCACTTCATAAATATTTCAAAGTCTCCTGTTATTTCAGGTTCTACAGTTTTAAGTTGTTCTCCATAGATATTTCCTGTTGAACCATCTAATGAGATATAAGTGCCTTCTTTATAAGTTTTACCATCTAGTGTAAATGATTTATCATGTTCATTAATTGTAATTTCGCCACAACCTGATACACAACAAGTTCCCATTCCACGTGCAACCACTGCCGCATGAGAAGTCATCCCTCCACGCACAGTTAAAATACCACGTGCTGCTGCCATACCTTCAATATCTTCTGGAGATGTTTCCATACGAACAAGGATAACTCTCTCGCCTGCTGCTCCTGCATTCTTCGCATCTTCTGCTGTAAAGTAAACTTTACCAGCTGCTGCTCCTGGTGATGCTGGAAGAGCTGAACCGATTACTTCTCCTGCTTTAAGAGCTGCTACATCAA
>MDJN01000011.1 GCA_001995005.1 Candidatus Parepulonipiscium sp. PG-Nun2H_MBin03
GGTTTGATGCTTGCAACAGGGGCAAATGCTCAAATTGGAAAATTATTAGGAGAAGGCAAAGATACTGAGGCACGGCAGTTACTCTCGTTAACTTATGTAGTTGGCATAATATTTGGTATAGCAGTAACAATATTTTTATATATATTTGCAGACCCGTTACTAAAAATGATTGGGGCAAACGCAGTGTTATATCCATATGCGAAAGATTATTTATTAGCATTGACGCCATTTATGGGTTGTGCAATGTTGCAAATATATACACAATGCTTTTTTGTTACAGCTGGTAAACCTATGATAGGATTTATAGCGTGTGCAACTGGTAATGTGACAAATATAATACTAGATTATGTATTAATAGCTCAGTTAGACATGGGAGTTACGGGAGCGGCACTGGCAACTGCTATAGCATTTTCAATAAGTGGATTAAGCGGTTTAATATATTTTTTAGTATGCAGAAAAGGAAGCTTATATATCTGCAAGCCTAAATGGAATTTAAAAATATTTTTGAAATGTCTGCATAATGGAATGAGCGAATTTGTGACGCTATTATCTGCATCTGTTACAACTTTATTATTTAATGTAATTTTGATGGGGATAGCAGGTGAAAATGGCGTTGCAGCGATTAGTGTTATAATGTATGTGCAAATGATACAATCCGCAATTTATATGGGATATGCAACAGGGATATCACCTATTATAAGTTATAAATTTGGTGAGCAATCTTATTCGCAACTAAAACTAGTAAATAAGATTAGCTTTAAAACTATAGGAGTATTATCTATAATTACGATAGCACTTTCTATGATATTTGCTGAGGCTGCAGTAGGAGTGTTTATTTCACCAGAGAGTGAAACATTTGTTATGACAGTTAAGGGCTTTCGTATATATTCATTAGCTTATATTACAATGGGATTTAATATATTTATATGTGCAATGTTTACAGCACTTTCAAACGGAAAGGTATCGGCTATTATATCGTGTTTAAGGACATTAGTGTTTATTGTAATTGCTCTAGTTACGCTACCATTTATTTTGGGCATTAACGGAGTATGGGTGGCAGTTCCATTAGCAGAGGCGTTAGGAGTGATAGTAGCAATTTCATATTTCAAACGGTACAAAAATATTTATAATTACTATTAGAAAGGAAAACAATACATGAATGATACAAAAGCAAAAATATTTTCAGTTATGTACAATTTAATGGCAGAACAGGGATATGAAAAAACTTCTACAAACCAGATATGTGAATTAGCAGGAATAAAAAAACCGACATTGTACTATTATTTTAAAAATAAAGAAGATTTATTAATAGAATTTATAAAATACTACCTTTTAGGAGATGTGAATAAACCAACACTAAAAAATATAATAAAGACAAAAGAGCAAGTGATAGAATATACGTATAATATGGGTAGTACTGCGATATCATTCACCAATTCAAATCCGTTACAAAAACAGGTGCTTGCCGAAATTAGAATATTAGAAAAGAGAATGCCTAGTGTAAAAGAAACAACCGCACTGTTAATAAAAGAGTTCCGCAAAGAGTTCTTAGAACTTATTGAACTTGCAAAAGAACTAGGAGCTATTAATAAAAAGCTTGATACACATACGATTTGCATATTAATTGAAACTATATTTGAAGGAATTGACAGTACTATTTTATACTATTCAGATGAAACAAGTGAGCTTGAACTGATAAAAGCTTGGGAACAGTTTGTAGAGTTATTAATGGAAAAATAAATAATTTAGGTGGTAAAAGAATGAGATTACAAAAATATTTAGCCGATGCGGGAGTGGCATCAAGAAGAAAATGTGAGACATTTATACTAGATGGTAGAGCTAAGGTAAATGGCAAAGTTATAACAGAATTAGGAGTAAAGGTGGAAGAAGGGGACAGCGTAGAATTTGATGGAAAACTTGTTAAGTTAATTGACACAAAATATTATTATATGTTAAATAAACCGGTAGGTTATATTACTAGTGTAACAGATGACAGAGGAAGAAAAACTGTACTAGACCTATTGCCTGATAATAAGCATAGAGTATATCCTGTAGGGCGACTAGACTATAAAACATCAGGGATTTTGCTATTAACTAATGATGGAGATTTTGCGTATAAACTAACGCACCCAAAGCATATTATTACGAAAACATATATAGTAAAGGTTGAAGGTATTTTATCAGATGGGGCAATAAATGAATTAATAAATGGAGTGCAAATTTATGATTATGTTACAAAACCAGCTAAAGTAGCAAAAATTAATCAGACTGATAATTCTACAACGTTACAAATTGTTATATCAGAAGGGAAAAATAGGCAAATCCGCAAGATGTGTAATGCAGTTGGTGCAGATGTATTATCACTAAAAAGAGTGGCTATAGGTAATATCACTTTAAATGATTTGCCCATAGGTAAAATGCGCCCTTTAACTGCAGATGAGATAAAACATTTCCAATAACATCCTAATGAAAAGGGTACGAGGGTATAGTATAATATAATTAATTTAACTGTTAATAGGCTGAGCGTATAATAATATTGATATAATACAAGGAGGTTCTATGAGCAAAAAAGCTTGGATTTTAGCAATGGTTATTTGTTTTGGGGCAGTGATGGGTATAATTCTAACTGATGTAGATGAAGTGGAACAAATACCTTATACGCAATTTATAACGTTGATGGAGAACCAATCGGTGGCAGATGTTACTATTAGCCAAGACGCACAAATAGAATTTAGTTTATTAGAAGCTGAGCAAAGATATACTACAGAAAATCCACGTACAGATAATTTCAAAGAAATGTTATTATTAAACGGAATTGCAGTAAATGAGAAAAACACCTCCGCACAAGTCGCACTAATACAGTATATGTTTGGAACGATTATATTTGTTGGTGTATTTTTTGTTGTATTTCGACATGCAAAAAATAGTCGTTCGACAGGATTTAACGTAAAGGCTATAGAAGTAAATAATTTGAAAATGGATTTTTCAGATATAGCAGGAAATGTAGAAGCGAAAGAGCAAGTTGAAGATATAGTAGATTTTATAAAAAATCCATATAAATACGAAGAAGTGGGTGCGAAAATGCCTAGGGGCTTAATATTTTATGGTCCACCAGGAACGGGCAAAACTATTATGGCAAAAGCTTTAGCAAAAGAAGCTGATGTACCTTTTTTTTCAGTTAATGGATCTGATTTTATGCAAATGTATGTAGGGGTTGGGGCAAGCAGAATTCGTGACTTGTTTAAAGAGGCAAGAAAGAGTGAAAAGGCAGTAATATTTATAGATGAAATAGATGCAATAGGAAAAATGAGATCGAACAATGCTGCTGGTTCTAGTGATGAAAAGGATCAAACTTTAAATGCACTACTAACTGAGATGTCGGGATTTAATAATACAGAAGGGATAGTGGTAATTGCTGCCACAAATAGACTAGAATTATTAGATGAGGCATTGTTACGGCCTGGGCGTTTTGATAGGCATATTCAAATAGGATACCCTGATCAAGCTGCTAGAAAGATGATTTTATCGTTATATATTAAGAATAAACTGCTAGATGATACAGTTGATATAGATAGGTTAAGTGAGGAAACAATATATTTTACAGGAGCTATGATTGAAAATTTGGTAAATGAGGCGGCGATACTTGCTGTAAAAGAGAATGTAAAAATATTAACAGCAAACCACTTTGATAAGGCGTTTTACACAGTTATTGCAGGCAGCGAAAAGAAAGATAGAAGTAAAATTACTATAGAAGATAAAAAAATAACTGCATATCACGAGGCGGGACATGCATTGGTCACTACGATAGTTGCACCTCAAAACAAGGTTAGTAAAGTGACTATAATACCTAGTACAAAAGGTGCTGGTGGATTTAGCATGAATATTGCAAAAGAGAAGATGTACCAAACCAAAGCAGATATATTGGCACAAGTAAAAATTGCACTTGCTGGCAGGGTTGCCGAAGAGATAATTTTTGGTTCTGAATATGTAACAACTGGGGCAAGTAACGATATAGAAAAGGCTACAACTTATATAAAAGATTATATTACTAAGTATGGCATGGATGATACGGTGGGTATGGTAAATTTAGACGTATTTGACGAAAAGACGCATACGCTAGACAGAACGAAAGAGCTGATGAAACAACTTTATGATGATACTATGAAAATATTAGAAGAAAATAAGGATAATCTAGACTTATTAGCAAATGAATTAATTCATAAAGAGACACTAAACCAACAACAAATTGATGAATTACTGCGGAGTGCCTAAGGAGTGTAATTAATTTTACACTCCTATTATTTTGCCTTAAAGTTATAAATAGGCTTAATTATATTAATAATTTCTACTGTATCTTGAATGTTATCAATAATTTCTTGCATATTTTTATATACAAAACAGCTTTCATCAATTGTACTTTTTGTGACAGAATTGGTGTAAATTCCGGTCATAGAGTTTTTGAACATATTTAGAGTGACCTGATTTTTTGCTTCAGAACGGCTCATGATACGCCCAGCACCATGAGGGGCTGAATAGTTCCAATCGGGGTTACCTTTGCCACGAGCGATGATACTTCCGTCTTTCATATTCATAGGAATTATTAAAATTTCTCCGGCTCTAGCAGAAATGGCTCCTTTTCTAAGAATTTTATCTTGCATATCTATATAATTATGCACTGTATCAAATGCTACATAATCATCTTGTGTATCCGCAAAATCAATCCGCCCTTTTAAAGATTTAATTATCTCATAAGCTATAGCTTTTCTATTCCAATATGCGTATTCTGTAGCAATCTGCATGTCATGTAGATAATCTTGCATAAATTGACCAGTTAAATATGCAAGTTCTTTATTCATACGAATATTATTAGAGTTTTGTTCTTTAATCTCCTTGATAGCATCATTTATAAGATGAGTTTGATTGCTCTTTTGTAATTTGCGTATTACTGCTTCAACTTCTTTGCCTTGGCCATATTTATTCTCTCGTAGCATATCATAGGCTAATCCTTGGTAAAATTCTGCAATTTGCTTACCTAAATGGCGACTGCCTGAATGGATGGTTAAGTAAAAACGTTGTTGATTATCATAATTAACTTCGATATAATGGTTTCCGCCGCCTAATGTACCTATAGATTTATCAGCACGCCCACGATTAATTGCGGTGCATTTTAATTCATCAAGTTGGATATTTTTTAAAAATTTATGATTTGTTTGTCTAATGCTTACCCCTGAGGGAATGACGGCATTAATTTTTTTGTCGAGTTCATTTATCCAATCAAAGCCTTTAGCAACTTTAATTGGTTCTACCCGTACTCCGCACCCAATATCAACGCCTACAAGATTTGGTACAATTTTATCTGTAATGGTCATTGTGGTGCCGATTGTGCACCCTTTTCCAACGTGTACATCAGGCATTATGGCGATTTTGCTATTTTCAGAGATTAGATTGTTGCACATTGTAATAATCTGGCTAATTGCCCCTTGCTCAATATTATCAGTAAAAACTTTTGCTGTACTATACTTCCCTTCTAACATTAACATGACTTCAACTCCCTTCAAAAGTAGTATACCATGAGAGAGGAGTTAAAACAAAATTTTTTTACATAAGTGAAAGGTTATTGAGATATCTCGTGTATATATAAGTGTAAGCACAAAATAACGAAAGGAGCTTGACATGGATGACAAAAGTATTTTACTTAACATGGCAAAAGGAGATGTTGCAAGTTATGAAGTTTTAATTGATAAATATACACGATATGTGGTAGCAATTATAAAAAGAATTGCTATTAATAACTTATCTAACCAAGACATAGAGGAGATAACAGCGGATGTATTTATTAAGTTATGGGAAAATCGGGAGAAGTTAATTGCGGACTCGTTAAAAAAATATATGGCTATTATAGCTAGAAATTTAACTTTAAATAGATTACGAAAAGTGAATAAGTTATGCGAATTAGATGAGGAGGAAAGCATAGACCTTGATACGCCTGAAAAAGAATTAATACAAAAAGAGATGCAAACGATTTTATTAAATGCGATACTTAGTTTTTCAGAAATAGATAAGGAGATATTTATAAGAAGATTTTTTTATATGCAAAAAATCACTGATATAGCCGAATGTATAGGAATACCTGAAAATACGGTGCATACTAAAATTGCACGGGGCAAGAAGAAATTAGAAAAATTACTATTGCAAAGAGGTGAAATTATATGAAAATATCCGATGACTTATATGATGATTTAATAAACATAGAGATTGATGAAGATGTATTAGACGGGATTTCAGAAGTAAGAATTAAAGATTTAGCTTTAGCAAATATAGAAAATAATAAAACAACTAATCTTAGGAGGGTGAAGAGTATGAAAAAAAGAATGTTATTGGTAGCGACGCTAGCTTTAGCGAGTACAGCGGTGTTTGCACAAACTTTATCGCATATGGCAACAAGATTTGAAGGAACTATAGGTTATATTGAAAGTGACATAACACCACTTGATATTAAAGTAAACTCAAGTGATTTGGTAATGACTGCGGCAGAAACAGTAATAGGCCATACAGAGGCACTAATCGTAATTACATTAGAAGATAAAAACGGCAGAAGCTTTGGTGAATATGATAATATATCGTTTGCTGATATAATAATCAATAGTAATGTAACAATCAATTATGGTTATACTGTAGATATGACAGAAGATGGTAAAGAAATTGTACTAATTATAGACGTTAGTGCACACGAAAAGATAAATGGCAAAAAAATGGAAGTAGTTATAACTGATCTAGTAGACCGCTATGAACATAAAGAGTTAACAGGCATAACTTTATTAGATGTACAAAATTCATTAGAACAAGGGATACCGATTGTTATTGGAGATGCAGAAAGAGAAACTACAATTACTGGTTTAAAATATTTATCTGAAGAAGATGTGTTGAACGAAGCACAATTTATTAGTGAAGATGCTGTAGGGCAAATAGGAGAGGTAATTCAAATAAATGCTATAAGTAATAACAATATTGAGGAACGCTGGGGAATGTGGCTTGATTTTATTGACACTAGAACAGGCGAGCCGATTGAGATAATAAGCGGGGGGTCTGGTTTAGGTAGTCCAAAGATAGAAGTAGAAGCTCAGATTAAAAACGATATAGATTTGGAGCATATAGAAATTGAACTTACGCATAGAGGCATAACTTATTTAGTAGAAGATATTTGGGAAGCTCACCTAGATTTAGACTCAGGTATGGATACAATATCTAAGCAATGTGATATAGCAATAGATGGAGTAGGTACGCTTAAGGAAATAAATATATCAAAGTTAGGGCTTGACGTATATGTAGAGTCTATAGTTGTAGATGATATAGATGATGAACAGTTGGTTAATTCATCTAAAGTTATTAAAGATTTTCTAGTACATCCTAACTTAAGTTTGCGTCTTAAAAATGGTGAAATGATAGAAATGGAAATGTACCGTAGTTCAGCAGGCCCAGATTATGCATATACAGGATATAGACCAGTGGAGTCGAACTTAGGCATAGCATATAATGATACAGTTATAAACTTTATACCTGTAGAAGAGATTGAGTCAATATATGTAGATGGAGTCGAATTATTATTTTAAATTGGTGAAATTTGCTTGATATTTATTTGTAAAATGTCCATATTTTAGATAGCATATACTAAAATATGACATATAATAATAGTATATCAGGTATTGTTAGGGGTTATTTATATGGATGTGGGATCAATAGTAACTTTGGTTACAGAAATAGGGTTTCCGCTTGTAATGGTAGGAGTGTGTATATTTTTTATCTGGAAGATGTATCAAGAACAGTTGGCTGATAAGGAGAGATTACATGATCAGCTAGAATTAGCTATGACATATAGTGATGATATAGATGATGTATTGTCTCAAATAGCTAATGCAATAGAAAATCAGGATTTAGAAGTAAGAATTATTAATAATCCTGATGATAAAACTAATGAGTAAGTGAAAAGGCTATCACCTTAAGGATAAAATCCAAATAGTGATAGCCTTTATTTTTATGATGGCGGAAGAGGGAGTCGAACCCACGACACCATGGGTATGAACCATGTGCTCTAGCCAACTGAGCTATCCCGCCAAAACTTGTCCGTTAATACTACTGTAGTATACATCAATTTACAAAGTTTGGCAA
>MDJN01000012.1 GCA_001995005.1 Candidatus Parepulonipiscium sp. PG-Nun2H_MBin03
TATAAAATTTAGTTTAGTTTCCCATGCTTTTTAAAACATTCATATGCATAAATCATTGATTCTTTATCTACTCCTATAGCATCCAAATATCCGTATTCAATTCCTATTAAGCCACCATTTGGTGTTGCCCATTTACTTACTAATTCTTTTACTTCAGTTTCAATTGCTTCTTTATCTCCAGATGGTAGTGTAGTCTGTATATCAATCGCTGCTTCAAAACAAACTCTCCCTTGAGCAATCTTAGAAACTTCATCAATTCCTACTAAGCGCGGCTGATGTATATTAATAATATCTACGCCTAACTCAATCAAATCTTCCAAAATCGCATTAACTTTACCATCTGTATGAAATCTAATATCCATGCCACATTCATGAGCCTTATCAAATATTCTCTTATATTGTGGTTTAAATAATTCTCTCCAAATATCTGGTGGTATTAATAGATTTTCTTGAGTCCCCCAGTCATCTGTTGTATCATAACAGTGAATTCTACCTTTACCCAATCTATATGCTTCTTCTATTATACCTATTTGAAAGTCAGCTAAATCCTTTATCATAATTGCAACATTCTCTTTATCTATTATGCAATCTATGAGTGCATCTTCAAACCCTCTTAAAAAGTGCATACGTTCAAATATACATTGTGGGCTATTAAGTTGAACATATAACCCTTTTTCCTCCGCCTCATCAAGAGCTTCTACTAATCCATCAAACCTTCCTTCTGCTCTAGGGTCTGGCATTTTATAATCTGCATAATCTTCCATATCTTCTATAGGAATATTTACTACTTGCCCCATATCTGATCCACTTCCATCTGTCGTACTCCATTTACATCCCCATTCATCAATATATCCTTCTACAGGCCTTAATTTATACTTTACAGAGTATATTTTGCTATCATCTCTTGACTCTTTAGCTGGTAACACAAAAATTCTATATACATCACCATCTCCAACAATTCTATCAAATCTAATCCCGATACGTTCGGGATTGGTAAAGTTAATATTTGCTTTTATAATTTCATATCCGGTCATATCAAGCCTCCTATATTTTATTAGATTACCTTTTGAAAATCCCACACCTTAGGGAGTGGGACACTGCTCGTATTTTTTATAACATTGAAAGAAATGGTAAATCAGGCTCTTCTACAAACGCATCATGGAACCCTCTATCATACATATATTGAAGTTTATCTTTATCTTGTGGCCACATAAACCTGCCCCCAACTTCTAATATAAATGGTTTGAATGTATATTGTAATCGATGCTTTCGCATATTCCATAGTGTTAAAATTTCTGCAGGATCTGCTTTAAAATTTGTCCATATATCGTGATGAATTGGTATAACTACTTCTGTATTTAAACATTCTGCCATTCTTAAAACATCTATAGCCGTTAATTTATCTGTCATTCCACGTGGATTTTCTCCAAAAGAACCTAGTGCCACATCAATCTTATAGTCATTACCGTGTTTTGCAAAGTAGTTTGAATAGTGAGAGTCTCCAGAATGATATACATTTCCCCCTGGAGTATTAAATAAATAATTTACTGCCAAATCATCCATATTTTGAGGCATTTTATTTTTAAGTTCTCCTTCGCCATGAGCCGTTACTAGCTCAGTTCTATCAAATGACTCTAAAGCCACTATTTCAATATCTTTTATCTTTACTACATCCCCTGGTTTTACCGTTATACAACGCTCTGCAGGAACTCCCCATTTAATCCACAAATCTACACAAGATTTTGGCCCGATAAATGGAACTGTATCTGCACAATTTTGCATTATTGCAGCTGCTACATTTTCATCAATATGGTCTCCGTGGTCATGAGTTGCTAAAACTGCATCTAGTTCTTTTATAGCAAATGGATCTATTACACAAGGAACATTTCTTAGATTGGGTTGTAACTTTTCGCAACCAATCATTCTTCTATGCTGGTGTCCTTTTGCCATAAGTCCGTTACCGTGTGATGTCTTCCCAGTTTTTACCCATAAATCTATTAATATATTAGCACCTCCTTCTGATTTTACCCATAGCCCTGTGCAACCTAACCACCACATAGCCACGCTACCTTTAGGAACTTCTGTACTTTCAATCTCCTCATTTAACCAAATTCCCCATTCCGGAAAAGTACTCAAAATCCATTTTTCTCTTGTTATTTCGCTAATTTTGCTCATTTAGACACCCTCCATATCAATAATTATAAATTTTACTTTGTTGTATACGTTTATTACTAAATTCTTTATATAAATTATGGTTTTCCTTAATAGGTAAGTAAATTTTTCTATTCATTTCTCGTAAATATTGCTTTATTACCGATGCATAGTCTAAGTTTTGATTTAGTGTAACTTTTGCCGAAACAAACGCTCCTAAGGCTGTGGATTCAGCATCATCTACTCGTACTACAGGTTTATCAAACATATCACATAAAATTTGGTTATACACTCTATTATTAGTTAAACCTCCTGATATATTAACTGATTCAACATCTGCATCCATCAACTCTGAAATTATATTTACACATCCATTAACTTCGTATGCTATACCCTCTAACGTAGCTCTGGCAAAATCACTTTTTGTATTACTAAGACTAATGTTGTAAATCGAACCCTTTGCAGCAGCATTCCAATCTGGTGTACCAGAACCCATAAATGTTGGCGAGAATAATACATTGTTAGAACCCACTGGAGTATTGTCACAAGCTTGTTGAAATTCATCAATATCTCCACCAAAAAATTCTCTCATAGTCCAGTCAATTACTTTGCCCGATCCCAATACCGTTCCTTCTATTATCCATTTGTCCGGCATAGCTGAAATATTGCAATTTATTCTCATATCTTTATCAAAAATTGGCTTATCAGAAATTGATATTACGTATGCTCCAGTACCACAATTAGATACTACATCTGCATTATCTACGCAACCTAAACCTAACGTTGCACATTGTTGGTCTCCTCCAGCAGTAATTACAGGAACTGATTTCTCAATATCTAGTAGGCTGCAAATTTCTTCTGTAGTTTCTGCTACAATGCTGCCAACCGGAACTACATCGCAAAACTTATTGATATCAATATCACATAAATCAAATAATTCGTCAGACCACTCTTTTTTTGTTATATCAAACAATCCCCATCTACTTGCAATAGAAGTATCTGTTACAAATCTATTAGTTAAAGCATACAAAACTCGTTCATGAAATCCTAATATCTTATACGCTTTATCATATATAAAACTTTCTTCTTCCTTTAGATATATTATTTTTGGTATGGGAAATATCGGCGATGGTTTCAATCCTGATACTTGATATAAATCTTGCCATTTATCCTTTAATCTTTCACTAACATAATTTGCTCTAGTGTCTTGCCACATTATAGCCTTTCTAAGAGGAATACAATTTTTATTTACAGGTATAACAGAAGCTCTTTGAGCAGTTACTGATATAGCATCTAGTTTATTATTCGTCTCTTTAAGCCACTTACCGATTTCAGGTAAAGTCGATAATACACTATCTATTACAATGTCTGAATCTTGTTCTATTTTTTCTTTATCTATAACTTCAATGTCATAAGCCCTTTTTATGGTTACTAAACTCATACCATTATCATCAAATATAACACTTCTCATACTTGATGTACCTACATCTATAACTAAAATCATTTTCCCCTTCCTTAATGATAGATGTTTTATTTATACCAATACGTGATAATCTCTTCATTTATAATTTCTACTGCACGTGTTAACTTATCTATATTACCATTTAATGTGTATACATCTCTGCATATCATTTCAAGATTACATCCTCTAGCAGCAACTACAGATTCTCTAATATGTTTTCTATACTCTTGTTCATTAAATTCTCCAGTATATGCAACAAGATTAGGAGAAGGTTTTCTGGAGTAAATTATTTTAGTATCTCTTAGTCTATCTGCCATAAAATTAATATCTGCCCATGGAGATACTGATACTTTTCTTAAATTATCTAGTGTAGACAAATACTCATCCCAAATTGGATTAGTTGGTTCACAACACCCATAGTATACCTGCCCAAATTTACTAGCTAATTCCTTATAATATGG
>MDJN01000013.1 GCA_001995005.1 Candidatus Parepulonipiscium sp. PG-Nun2H_MBin03
GATGAGTTTCGTGTAATTTCTAGTGGTACTATAATACCGTTTTTGCCAAATATTGTATTGATATTTATACTATTTGTAATAGCCGGTGGATTTATCTTGATGAAAACTAGATTTGGTAGAAATATTTATGCAATAGGTGGGAATGAACATGCGGCTAGAGTAGCCGGTGTAAACGTTGAAAAAACGTTAATCATGGTATATACTTGGTCAGCATTCTGTGCATCAGTAGGTGGTATCTTACTTGCAGCACGTGCAGGTTCTGCTATTTCATCTTCAGGTGTAAGTTATGAGCTGGATGCGATTGCAGCGGCTACTATCGGTGGTACATCTCACTCTGGTGGTATCTGTCGTATCTCTGGTGTTATCGCTGGTATACTGATACTAGGGGTTATCAATAACGGTCTTCTACTTCTAGGTATCTCACCATATGTACAACAAATTGTAAAAGGTGGAATTATAGTTGTAGCCGTAATCTTTGATATGCGTAAGCATGCAGGTAAAAAATAATATATAGAATAGAGCTTCCTCTGGAGGCTCATTTCTCCATAGTTAATTATATTTTAAGAAAGAAGATGAAAAATGAAAATAGGATTTAATGAAGCAAACGACCGTTTTTGTGAAAATCATTCTGTAATGAAAGATATTGAATATTGCGATAAATATGGATTTGACTATATTGATATTCAAAGTGAGTGTTTGAATCGTGAATTGGAAAACGGTACCGTTACGTTAGAAGAATTGGGTGAAAAATTTAAGTCTAGTAAAGTGAAAATGCTTTCTTATAATGCATTATGCTTTTTTAATATGAAGCAAACAGCAGAAGAAAAAGCTGCTGTTATGGCAGAACTAGATGAGATTATACGCCGTTGCAATATATTAGGTTGCAAAATGATTGTATTAGTTCCTTCTTATGATATGCAAGAAAGAGGCCTTATGCCAACTAGAGCTGAAATTCGTAAAGACGCAGTCATCGTCTTAAAAGAAATGTTAGCTAAAGTAGAACCTTATGGCATAAAGTTATCTTTAGAATTTGTTGGAGCACCAAATATGACTATAAACAGATTTGAAGATGCTTATGCAATAGTAGAAGAAGTAAATTCTCCTAATCTAGGTATAACGCTAGACCAATATCATTTCTATGCAATGGGCTCAGGCTGGGATACATTAGAAAAAGCAGATGGAGACAAAATTTTCATTTGGCACTTAAACGGAACAGAAGACTTGCCGTGCGGTGCAACGTATAATAATGATGAAAAAAGAATGTGGCCAGATGCAGAAGGTGATTGTTTAGATCATAAACGTTTTGCGGATACACTAAAATCTATTGGTTTTGCTGGAGGCTGTACTATAGAAATTTTTAGACCAGAATATTATAAACTTTCTCAAGAAGAAAATGTTAAAAAATCTGCGGAGATAACTAAAAATCATATAAAGAAATACTGGGATTAATCCCGCATTATTAAAATTTGCGAGCAACAAAATTTATATATATTAAGGAAAGAGGAAAAAGAATGTTAAAATTAGGAATGTTAGGTGCAGGAAGAATTGGACGGTTACATGGTGACAATGTGGCTAAACTTGTAAAAGGAGCTAAACTAGAAGCTATTGCAGATCCATATTTAACTCCAGACATGAAACAATGGGCAAATGACCTAGGAGTGCAAAAAGTTTATACGGATCCAGAAGAAATCTTCAAAGATAGCGAAATTGATGCTGTGTTAATTTGTTCATCTACAGATACACATGCAGAATTTTTAATGAAAGCTGCTGCTGCTAAAAAGCACATTTTCTGTGAAAAGCCAATTGATTTAGATACAGATAGAATTAAAGAGGCTATAAAAGCTGCAGATGATGCAGGTGTAAAACTTATGGTTGGATTTGTTAGAAGATTTGACAGAGACCATAATAAAGTAGGAGAAATTGTAGCTTCAGGTAAAATGGGTAAACCACATATTGTAAAAATCACTTCTCGTGACCCAGAGGGACCACCATTATCATATGTAAAAGTTTCAGGTGGAATCTTCACTGATATGATGGTGCATGACTTTGATATGGCAAGATTTTTAGTAGGAAGCGAAGTAACAGAAGTAACAGCTATGGGTGAAATATGTATTGACCCAGACATCGCTCAATATAATGACGTGGATACTGCAATAGCTACTCTAAGATTTGCAAATGGTGCTATAGGCGTTATAGACGTATCAAGAGCAGCAAGATATGGGTATGACCAACGTGTTGAGGTTCATTGTGATAAAGGAAGTGTTATGGATGAAAATAACCTAGAAAACAATGTTAAAATCAGCACTGGTGAAAGTGTAACTGTAGCAAAACCAACATGGTTCTTCCTAGAAAGATATAATGAAGCATTTGTAAAAGAAGTACAAGATTTTGTTGATGCCATTGAAAATAATACAGAAGTACCAGTAACAGGACATGATGGACTTATGTCTATATATATTGCCCAAGCTGCAAACCTTTCTTTTAAAGAAAAAAGAACAGTTGCACTTAGTGAACTTATGTAAGGAATATTATCAAGCTCGTGTATAAATATGCACGAGCTTTTCCAAAATAGCAAAGGAGTTTTTTATGGTAGAAATGATAGGAACTACGCTACCGGTAGTGTTAATCTTTTTGCTAGGAATTTGGTGCAGAAAAAGGAATTTTTTATTGGAAAGTAGTATGAATGATATAAAAAAATTTATCATTAATATTGCGTTACCTTGTGTACTAATACAAACGTTTATAAATTTAGAAATAAAACTAGAATATTTAACTATCATAGCATTAACATTTAGTTTATTGTTTATACTAATGATAGCAGGACATATATGTAATTTTATCCCTAAGATATACTATAGATATAATGCATACATGTGTACAGGATTTTCATTTGGACTACTTGGAATGGGGCTTTTTTCTATAATTTATGGAGAAGAAAACCTAGCAATATTTTCTATAATGGGTTTAGCACATGAAGTTTTTATATGGTCTATATATTATTTTATATTTAGACTAGATACAAAAAAAGAAAAATTTAGTATACACGGATTTTTAAGAATGCTAAAATCCCCTATAATAGTAAGTATATTATTAGGCGTTGCATGTAATATTAGCGGTATAGGCACTCTATTATATACAACTGCAATAGGCGAGGGGCTGCAAAGAACTATGGCTTATTTGGCATCAACTGCAACACCTCTAATGCTACTTTGCATAGGGTATGGAATTAACTTAAGTTTAAATAGCTTAAAAATTAGTGCCAAAGTAATGATAGTAAGGTTAGCGGTTACTATAGTTGTAGGTACACTTTTTAAAGTATTAATAATAGATAACATAATAGAAACTACAATGTTGTTTAATGTATCGTACATTTCATTTTTAATCTTGCCACCAATGTTTTCATTGCCTATTTTAATAAGTGAAAACGGCAATAAGAATGATTATGAAATTGCAAGTAGTGCTGTTGGGATATACACAGTAATTAGTATATTAGTATTTATAGCATTTGCATTTTTGGTTCCAGTAGATATGCTGTAAGTTTAACTATACACAAAAAATATATAATATACGGAGGTTTTATTGATGAGTATTAGAATTTGTGGGGCACCAGGCTGTTGGGGAATTGAGGATATAAATAATCCGCATAACCCACCATGGACAAAAGTATTAGAAGAAGCGAGAAAAGCAGGTTATAATGCTATTGAACTAGGGCCGTATGGGTATTTGCCTATTGATGCAGACGTAGTTGCAAAAGAATTAGAGAAAAATGAACTAGCTATAGTAGCAGGGACAATTTTTCAAGACTTATTAGATGAAAATAATTTAAAGCATGTACTAAAATGCGTAGACGATATTTGTAATGTTATAACAGATAAAAAACTACCAAAACTACCTATGTTAGAAGGGCAAAAGGTGCCGACTCCTTATATAACCATTATGGATTGGTACCATGATGAAAGAGATATTTGGTCAGGACAAAGTGAAAAAGCACCTAGATTAAATGCCAATAAATGGAAAATTTTTGTAAAAAATGTTATTGCTGTTTGTGAAAGGGCAAATGCACATGGGGTGCGACCAGTAATCCATCCGCATGCTGGTGGATATATTGAATTTGCAGATGAAATAGAAAAAATAGCAGATGATGTTCCTTATGATATAGCTGGCTTTTGCCTTGATACAGGACATTTATATTATTCAGGAATGGACCCTGTAAAGTATATTAAAAAATATGCTGACCGATTAGATTATCTACATTTTAAAGATGTAAATGATGAGGTATATAAAAAGGTTATATCACAAAATATCAAGTTCTTTGATGGTTGTGCTATGGGTACAATGTGTCCTATTGGTCAAGGAAATTTAGATTATGTGGCTATTAAAAATGCCCTAGATGAAATAAATTATGGTGGATATATTACCATCGAGCAAGAAAGAGACCCTAGGGATTCTGACACTAGTTTAGTGGATGTAAAAAGAAGTGTGGATTATTTAAAATCAAATGGATATTCTATATAATATATCAGGTGCTATGGGAGTTTATTGAAGATGTGGGGCGACATTGCCCCTTTTAGTTTGCAAAAAAATAAAAAAATTTGAAAAAAGGGTTGACTTATTAAATGACTTAGTGCATAATAAGACAAGTCAGCGAGGAAAACATTGTCAAAAGACATCA
>MDJN01000014.1 GCA_001995005.1 Candidatus Parepulonipiscium sp. PG-Nun2H_MBin03
GGTTCAGGTTCTGGCTCAGTCTCTGGTTCAGGTTCAGGTTCTGGTTCTGGCTCTGGTTGAGGTTCTTCTATTTCTGGCTCTGGCTCAGGTTCTGGCTCTGGCTCAGGTTCTGGCTCAGGTTCTGGTTCTGGCTCAGGTTCTGGTTCTGGCTCTGGTTCAGGCTCTGGTTCTGGTTCTGGCTCAGGTTCTGGTTCCGGTTCTGGTTCTGGTTCTGGCTCAGGCTCTGGATCTGGCTCCGGTTCCGGCTCTGGATCTGGATTTGGTGTAGTAGCAGTTAATATTTTATCTACTGCATTATCAATGATTTCTTCTAAGGCTTCTGTAAATTTATCTTTATTATTTTCTATGGCCTCATCAATTGCATTTTTAATTATCTCTTGTAAAAAACTACCGATTTTTTCAACAGTAGTTTTTTCTTCCTCTTCTTCACTAAATTTGCTAGGTAATTGTTCATTTATTCTTGTATATACACTATCAATCGTAGCTGGTATTAATTTTTCTATCATCCTTGTTAAATCCATTGTTTCTATTGTATCAGTTTTATCAGTTTTATCAGTATGTATTTTATCGTCTACCTTCTCAACTACGTCTCGCTCAATTTCTTTTGAGTGAGATTCTTTCATAACGTTTGGTGTATGAATTTCAAATGCATTCGAGATGTCCGAAACTACATCTTCTACTTTTTCTGTTATTTCAACCACTGCATTTTCTACTTTATCTACTATGTCCACAACTACATCTTCTACTTTACCTGTTATTTTTGTAACAGTGTCACCTACTTTTTCAGTAACTTTAGAAAAAACGTCGTCTACATCTTGATTATTTACTTCTACTTTTTCTACAGCTTTTTCTTCTACTTTAGTTTTAACTTCCTTAACGTCATGCACTTCTTGTTTATAATAAGGTTTATTAACCTCAGGCTTCACTGTTTGTGTTTCTACAATTTTTGGTAGTGCCTTTTGCAGTAAAGGAGACGGCATATATTTATTTCCACTATACCCCGTTAAAACTATGTCTGTATTTCCAACGCTTACGCCCTCAATCACAATGGCTATACCATCAATCTCATTCGCACTAAATCCTTTTGTGCCTACGTCTTCTATATTAATTTTAAAGTTAGTTTGTTTATTTCTACTGGGAATATTAATTTCGCCTAATCTAGCTGATTTATTTTTTATCTTACTCATAACGTAACATACATAATTTTTTGATGGTGAATCTTTTAAGTTATCAATGTATAATTTAACTCTACCGGGCTTAGTTATTGTTGCATGTCCAGTTAACGAATTATTGTTTTTAGTATATCCAGTTATGTTTTCTTCAAGATTAATAAAAGTATTCAAATACATAAATTCTCTCCTTTATAATATCTTATTCATATTATACAGTATATGAATGCTGGTATTTGGGTAGAACAAAAAGAGATGTACTGTAACTACATCCCTTTTTTTAATAATTCTGTTAGATAAGCAAACTCATTAATGCCTAATGTTTCACCCCTAGCTGTTGCACCAATACCCGAATTATCTAGTATTTCTCGTAACTCTTCCTTTGTTATACTCATAGTTATATTTGAATATAACGTATTTAATAAAGTTTTCCTCCTCTGAGCAAACGAAGCTTTTATGATGTTAAAAAACAGAGGTTTATCCTCAACATTAACTGGTGGTTCTTTATATAAAGTAAGTTTTATTACAGCCGACGTTACATTAGGCCTTGGCATAAAACAATTTTGCGGTACATTTGCTACAATTTCGGCTGCACTGTAATATGATACACTTGCTGTAATCGCCCCATATTCTTTAGAAGCTGGGCACGCCACTATTCTATCAGCAACTTCTTTTTGCACCATCACGGTTATGCTGCTAAGCGGCAATTCATTTTCTAGCAACATCATAATTATCGGCGTTGTAATATAGTATGGTAAATTTGCCACTACTTTTACATTTAATCCGCTAGCTTCTTTTTCTATAAGCTCTTGCATATTTATCTTCAAAACATCGCTACTAATTAATATAAAGTTATCGTACTTACCAAATTGATCGTTCAAAATAGGAATTAAATCTTTATCTATTTCAATGGCTATGACTTTTTTAGCTTTTTTTACTAACTCTTCTGTAACACTTCCTATCCCAGGGCCTATTTCTATGACACAATCATCTTCAGTTATATTTGCAGATGCTATAATTTTCGACAGCACATGCGGGTCTATTAAAAAGTTTTGGCCATAGCGCTTTTTCATCATAATTGGATATTTATTTAATACAGCCTTTGTGCCTTTTGGCGTAGCAATTTGTTCCACGTTTTCACCTTTCATTCTCTAAAATAACCTCTTAAAACAACCACTCAACTAATTTAAATCCAATTTTATAGGGTTGTTGGCATATTTCATATTCATCAACTTCTTCTTTTGGTACTACTCCTGTCGCAACATCAACGTAGCATAACGGCGGATACATTATGCACCACCAATTTTCTCCTATTGCATCTCCTATTAATATCCGACAAGCCTCATATTCTCCTGCTGGAAAAACTACGTCTCCATATCGTCTAGTAGGAAAGTCTGCGTTACTAATTTCAATTTTAACTTCATAATCCATACCCCAGTTTTCTACTACTTCTGTTGCAATATTTTGCATAATGTCCATATTGTCTAGTAAAATCTGCTTGCTTTGCTGTAAATCTTGCGACTGGCTTAACAACGGTTCCATATAAGTTAGTACGTTATCTCTTACATTCTCCTTTAGTAATTGGTCGTATGTAATATTACTATTTGCTACTACGTGAAAACGGATTACTTCCTCTTTTAGTTGGCTGCTAGTCATATATGCAAACAATTTTGTATCAAAAAATAATGTTATTAAAAATAATGTACCTAATACTAATCCTAGTGTTATTGTTGATATAATATTATCTATATTTTTCATGGCTATCCCTCTCTTAATCTATGTATTATATTAGAGTTTTGCCATGGTTTAGAAATTCTATACATAAAAATATTACTAGAAAATCTAGTAATATTTTTATATGTCGCCTAATAATTCTTTTAATGGATTAATATTATTATCTGATTTTACAGATAATTTATTGCTCAGTTGTATTTCTTCGTACACTTCTTTCCTTAATATTTTAATTTCTCTTGGAGCTTTAAATCCTAGTTTTACTTTTCCATCTTTAATAGACAATATCTCAATATTTATATCATCATTAATTATTATAGCTTCATTTACTTTTCTAGTAAGACTTAACATTGATCTGCCCCCTTAATCATTCTACTTAAACTTTCTTTTACTCCATATCGAGTGCCTTCTAATATGGCCTGTACCCCCATACGCCTTTCCACATGTATCAGCAACGGAGCTTGCAAATTAACAGTTATCTCATCCATAGTTTTAGCAAGCTTCACTATTAGGTATAAAGAAAATTCTTCGTCCGCCCCTCCTCCTAAGTCTGTAAAATAGCTTTCTGATATAGTAGGCGAATACTCTTCTTTAAAAATGTGCGGTGAAATTATTACAAATTCTATGCTTGGCTCCTCTTTTACACTCAAATAATATAAGCCACTTGACTCATCTTCTAAAATTAAATATTCCGTGTACTCCTCAAATCCTAATATTCCCTTACTAAAGATTATAGCGTTATTATCCATTTCATTCCTCCTGCGTTTCCTCTTCTATTTCTAGTCCTATCATTTTAAGCAAATATTTTGCATTAGTCTTAGTAGTCATTCCTATTTTCAATTTGTAATCAAAATACATGGTTTCATTGTCAAAGTAATCTGTAAAATGATAATTATTAATTCCGTTAATCTCTTCTAAAGTGCACATCTCTAAATCATGAGTGGTAATCAGCCCCATAGCCCCTGCTCGTTTTAAAGCTATTATAATACTTTTTGCTCCGCTTATCCTATCTTTTGAATTGGTACCTCTAAATATTTCATCTATTAAAAATAAAAGTTTACTAGATTGTGCTTCTAATATTAGTTTCATCCTTTTTATTTCTGCATGGAAAGTGGATGTGCCTAAATTATCCACTGTACGCATCGAAGTATAAATATCAAATTTAAAGCACGTAAACGATTTCGCACAAACTACGCCGCCAGCATAGGCTAATACTAAATTTATCCCTATTGTGCGTAAAAATGTAGTTTTACCAGACATATTTGAGCCTGTAATTATAAGTATTTCATCTTTCATTCTGAAGCTGTTGCCTATTCTTTTATCAGGACTAATTAATGGGTGAGCTAAATTTTTTACTTCAATTACTTTCCTATCATCTATTACCGGAAAAGTTGCATCATCTACTATAGATACAGTTGCAAGACTCATAAGAGCTTCTATTTCTGCTAACCAACTAATAGCCTCGCTAATTTTTATGGCATAGTCTTGTTGCCATTTTTTACATACTTTCAGCACCCAAAAGTCCCACATCAAAACTCCATTTAAAGGTATTGTTAAAATCGGTTGGTATGTTATATTTGCAAATGCCGCAATGCGGTCTAACTTTTTTAGAGCTGTTATTATACCAAATTGTGAATTTAAAATTTCGGATGTTTTTTCTATTAAATATGGAGCTTTAAAATTATATTCCGATATTAATTTTATTGCCTTTAAATAAGGTTCAATCTGATAACTTGCATGTCTTAACACTGATAATTTATGAGAGATATATGGTAATTTATACATTAAAACTGATAGATTTAATATAACTAAGCATATGGCAATAATTTTCAAAAAATTGTTACCAAACATAAGTAGAATTATAAATATTGGAGATGTTTTGCATAAAATATCCACCAATCCCGTAATTTCTATTGTTTCTTTTGAGAGATTGCTCCAACTAGATGGGTCGTTTTTCACTTCCTCATTACTTCTTAAAATAGTTTGCAGATTTATTATAAAGTCCACATCTTTTGACAATTCACTAACTGCTTGTTGCCTTGCTAATATGTCGTCTAAATTATTTTTATTAAGTAAAAATTGTCCTAGTTTTTGTCTGCCAAAAAAAGTGTTGCACACACTTATTTTTTTAAATAACGACACCGAGCCTATTATATCTAAGTCATATGCATATGCATGATTTACATTTGCTAAATCATCTCCTCTATCCTTAAAATTCTGCCATTCATCTGTAGTTCTGTGTATATATTCTAGATTTATTTGTTGCTTTAATTTTAAAGTGGCAATATCTTTTTTTAGTTGATTATGCTTAATTACTTGTATAATAAAAATGCCTGCTGGTAATATTGTCCATAAAGTAGATTTATAAATACCGAATATAATGATAAGAGCTACTACCAAGCGATAAGTTGTAAATTTATTACTAGTATTTTCTAGCAGAGTTTGTTCTTGTTTTAGGTTAGATATATTATTATTAAACATTTATATTTGCCTTTACAATTTTTAGTAACATTATACGCTAAAAATACTAATAAGTAAAGGCATAAAAAAAGTCATAGGATTTAACCTTCCTATGACTTTTTTCTTTTTATTTTCTCGTTAACAAATATTCTTTAACAATTATTCTGGTTTTGCAGCGTCCACTGGACATACGCTAGCACATGCTCCACAGTCAATGCAACTGTTTGCATCAATATCATATTTTGAATCCCCATCTGAAATACATCCTACTGGACATTCTCCAGCACAAGCTCCACAGCTGATACAAGTATCCTCAATTTTATATGCCATTTTTATTTCCTCCTTAAATAAATGTTAAGATTATTAAATCTAAACGTAGTATACAACGAGCATGCCGAGTTAGTCAATTATAATATTAAGGTTTTTCAAATTTCCATTCTATTTGGTTATTTTGGATACCTTTTATACTGACTATAGCATCAAATTTGGTATTATTAACCGTTTTAAAGCCTTTTATTAAAATTTTTCCTTTTTTTAACATTCCTTTAACAGCTGTCTTTGTTACCTTTTTATTATATTTTTTAAAAATTTCCTCATCTTTCCATATAACAAATCCACACCCACTTTTATATCCCAAACACCCGAAGCCCCTCTCCCCTTCCACTATATCATTTTGGCATAACGGACATTTTCCAACCACTTCATGTTTAACTTCTTTTTTTGTTGCACTCTGCTTATCTGCAATTTCTATATTACTTGTTATTTTAATAGGCGTAGCACTTTTAATCTGTTCCACAGACCTAATGACAAACTGCTTAATATGTTCCAAAAATTCATCTTTAGTAATTATTCCTTTTTCTATATCAGAAAGAGTTTTTTCTAATTTTCCTGTATATTCAAGATCCATTAATTCTTTTACCGGCAAAGCTTCTATTATTGCACGACCCTTTTCAGTGCAATGAATATTTTTTTTATTCATTGCAGCATAATTAGTAGTACACAGTTTTTTTATCGTCTCTGCTCTGGTTGCTGGGGTTCCTATGCTAAATCCACTTAATATCTGATTCATCATTTGGATATCATCATGGTTATCATTTTTAAACTGTCGTCCGCATGTCTCCATTGCACGCAACAAAGTTTTTTCAGTATGTGGCTTGGGTGCTTTTGTCATATTATGTGTTAGTTCACTATTTTCTACTATACCAGCCTCTCCTACTTTAACATCTGGTAGTATAACTTCTTTAGTTTTATCTTGCTCTACTTTTTTAAAGCCTAGCACCTTTTGCACCTTACCTTTAGAAACAAAGTTTCCTGCCACATCCACCACTTTTGTTATAATTACTGTTTCTTCATGCTCTGCTATGGGCATAAATTGCATAATAAACCTGTTAACTATAGAATTATATACAACCTGTTCGTCTGCAGATAAGTTTTTTGGCAATTTATAAGTAGGGATTATAGCACTATGACTTTCAACTTTTTTACTATTAAATACTCTAGGCGACTTAGTAAATATTATCTCTTGCTCATATTCTCGTCCTTTCTTGACTATATCCAAAACTTGTCTTGCCTTATCTACTAAAGTATTATCTAATACGCTACTTGCCGTTCTAGGATAACTGAACCTCCCACAGCTAAAGCAGTGGGGTTCTAAAAAGTTATTAAAAACTTTAAAGAAGTTTGATGACCTAAGCCACCCTTTTTCTTTTAGGCGTGTCCAGTTCGCCTCTACTGTATAAACTTGCAAAATCACAAGTTACAACGCTACTTTTCCTCATTATGTTCATCGCTCCATTCAAGTCTGCATTAACCAAATATCCTTCCTTACTTCTGTATAATCCTCTCTTTTCTCTAGAACCACTGAAACTATGCTTCCCTTGCCTCTTTGGATTATACTTCGGTACTTTATCGTTATCTAATGCACTTGCCTTGCTCGTATAACTCTCCTCCTGCTTCACCAACTTTATTCCTACAAGTTTAGCTTTATACTTAAAATACTCTAGTATCTTCAAATACAGTATTCCTACAAATGATTGATTATTCTTATTTCCCATTTCCACATCTTTCTTAACCCCTTTATTGTACCCTATGATTAGTGTTCCTATATCATTTTTTATACAATACTTGATAACTTCGTTCGTAGCTTTATGGAGACAATCATTTACCCTGTTATTTCGTTTTCTTAGATTGCTAAGTTGTTTATTTGTATAATGCTTATGACCTTGCAGGTCTTTAATTCGTTGTAGTTTTGCATTTCGTTTGTTATACCATTGGTTTATTGATTTTATCTTTCTACCATCTACTATAAAAGTTTTTCCTGTGTTCGTTACACACGTCATTAAGTTGTTAACACCTAAATCAATTGCTAGTGCATTGTTTTTATTTAAGTCTTGGTCTGCTTACTCTTTTTCGCATACATAGTGTATCTCGAAAATCCTAGCGGTATTTCTTGGTATTATTTTTACTTGTTTTACAACTCTGTCTTTTAATATTTCTGGCAAATTAATATAGATCTTTGAATGGTTCTTTCCATATTCTCTTGATTGTGGTATCGTCAATATTCCATCTTCTAATGGGAATTGACTCATACATAAATTAAAATGTCCATGTTTATCTAAATACTTTGGTAGCTTAACTTTATTCCATTCGTACTCACCTTTTTTAGCCTTTTGTCTCAATTCCTTAAAGGACTTAAACATTTGGTCTACAACTTTTAAAGTTTGTTGTCCAAAGTGAGAGCCTAGCTTTATATAGTTTTTACTGTGTTTTAATACAGCACACAAAGTAGCATAATTTGGAGTGGTTTTATTATTAAACCATTGTTGCCTACAAATATAAATACTTTGGTTAGCTAAGTTTTTAGATAATCTTGTTAAATATTTTAATTGTTTATAATCTGATTTGGAAAGTTGTTTAATGACACATTTAGTAGTTAATTTCATGTTTTCACCTCCTCTATATTAACCAAGGAGATATTAACATAAATACCAACTGTCCCAAGGTGACACGCATATATTATTTAATAATTTTTAGAACCGTATCTTTAGATGATACGGGAGGTTGTCGTTCACATAGAAACGCTACTTTCTATGCAGTCTTGCCTTTCGGCAGACCTCTTTATGTTTCCATAAAGCACAGACTATATCTTCTCCCTCAGCCAATTTATATGTTGCTGTTAGGGGCTACCCACTTCCACTACCAATCGCTTGTAGTGTACTTCCCTCAAGAGGAATAGTCGTTGAAGTTTCTCCTTAATATTTTGCTCTCCTCTTTGAGGAGAAAAATACCGTCAGAGCTTACCTGCTAGTTGCCCATTGTCTATTAGCACTTAGGATTTAACCGATGTCGCATTTAAAATACAAAATGCTCAATATGCTATTCAACCAATTTTTTCTGCTTTCGCAACATTCACGCTTAAGTATTGTTTCAACTTTACGTTGTAGTTTGGTTGACTTTAGGGGGTCCAAGCAATTCAAGTAGTATATTGGACGGTGAATGAAACCGCCACTACGTACAAGTTTCCCTATACGCTTACCTTGTTTGACGTATTCATCCCACCACTAAAGCAGTGGGCTTTCTACGCTTAACATTGTAATATGCTTTTTTTCATATAAAGCTTGGGCAATTTTTAGCACTTTATCTGAAGTAAATCCTTTATATTTACTAGTTACATATCCTTGCAAAGCAGATAAATTAAACAGCAAAGGCGGATATTCCTTATTAAGATTTACATTTTTATCTTGCACTTTGGCTGGTTTACTCACTAAATCTTGATTAATATTCTCTAATAGTTTTTTATCCTCAAACTTATCTTCTTTTTTATTCTCTTTATCAATTGTATATGTTCCCCTATATTTTTTTCCTTCAATATCGAAATCACACTCTAATTTATAGTAAGGTTTAGCCACAAACTTTTCAATTTCTATATCTTTATCATATATCATTTTTAAAGTAGGCAACAACACACGCCCTATGTTATATAATTGTTTTTGCTCATTTTTATATTTTAAAGTAGCCACTGTAGTTAAATTTATTCCTATTAACCAGTCAGCATGTTGTCTGCTTACCCCTGCATCTTTTAGTGATTTTAATGTGTCATTAGGAACAACATTTTTAATACCATATAAAACTTCTTTTTCCGTCCATTCATTAAGCAACATGCGGTATACCGGTTTTTTCACCTTAAGATATTCTAGAATTAAATCACCAATTATTTGCCCCTCTCTATCGTAGTCACAAGCTGATATTACACCGTCCACATTTTTATTATTTATTAGTTTTTTTATGCAATTAAGTTGCTTTTTAGCTCCTGGGTCTACTTTCTTTTTGTTTGTTTTTATTTTATATTCAAATTTTTCTGGTATAAACGGAAAATTGTTCAAACGCCAACTTCCCATCTTCGCATCATAATCTTTGGCATCAAATAATTCTACTAAATGTCCAAATGCCCAAGTTATATAATACTCTTCTGCTTCTAAATATCCATCGTGCCTACTTTTTATTTTTAAAGCATCGGCTATATTTTTTGCAACAGAAGGTTTTTCTGCTATTATCACTTTCATTTTTTCACCTCTTTAATAATCATCTAATCTATTTATATCTTTGTAAATATCTGTCTCCCCAAAATCTTCCATACAAAAAAAGAATTTTTTTCCGTTAAATGTGTATTCTAAGATTAAAACATATTTTCAGGAGGGAATTATGGCTAAACCGCAACCTACAAAAAAACTTACATTACTTTCACTTATTTTAATGATCTTTACATCAGTTTATGGCTTTGCAAACATACCTCGTGCTTTCTTTTTAATGGGATATTCTGCTGTTTTCTGGTATATATTAGGAGCTGTATTATTCTTTTTACCATACGCCCTAATGCTCAGCGAATACGGTGCTGCATTTAAGAAGGAGAAGGGAGGCATATATAGCTGGCTATCACATACTGTCTGTCCCAAATACGCATTTATAGCCACCTTTATGTGGTATATGTCTTTTCTTATTTGGTTAGTAAATGTATCTTCTACAATTTGGATACCTCTATCTAATGCACTTTATGGAGTTGACATTACACATAATTTAAAATTTCTAATATTCCGTGGACCACAGGTATTAGGTTTACTGGGTATCTTATTAGTAGTCTCAGTTACTTTGATTGTTAGTTTAGGCATAGATAAAGTTAAAGCTGTAGCCTCTATAGGCGGTATTGCGGTTGCACTACTCAATTTAGTATTACTAATTTGTGCAGTTGGAGTTTTATTAGCAAATGACGGTATTATTGCCCAGCCTTTTAGCCTAACTTCACCTAATCCCGACTACCAGTCACCCCTATCTATTATGTCGTTTTTTACCTTTGCTATATTTGCATATGGTGGGATAGAGGCTGTAGGCGGGTTAGTAAACGAAACAGTCAATCCAGAAAAAACTTTTCCACGTGGCATTGGTATATCAGCTATAGCAATAGCTATAGGATACGCCATTTGTATTACGTGTATCGGAATATTTACAAATTGGCAAGCCGTGCTAGCCAATCCTAATGTAAATATAGCTAATATAACCTATGTTATTATGAATAATCTAGGTTATGTATTATCTATTAGTCTAGGCTTTTCAAGAGATACGGCAGCGGATATTGGCATGTGGTTTGCTAGATTTACAGGAATATCTATGTTTGTAACTCTTATTGGCACTTATTTTATTTTATTATACTCGCCTTTAAAGCAATTAATAGAAGGTACCCCGTATGATATTTGGCCTAGCAAATTTAGAATTACTAAAAATGATGTGCCTATTTATGCTTTATATACTCAAGCTGTGATATTAATATTTATTATACTACTATTATCATTTGGCGGACAAAGTAGTGCATTGTTTTTTAGCAGGATAACTATTATGACTAATGTTGCTATGACACTACCTTATATGTTTTTAGCCGCAGCGTTTCCTTTTTTTAAAAAGAACCGAGACATAAAAAAGCCTTTTGAAGTTTATAAAAGTTACAAAGCTTCTGTAATCGCTTCAATTATAGTCACCTCAACTGTAGGTATTGCAAATATTATATCTATAATAGAACCGGCTATAATACACGGGCTTTATATCAATACTATATTAAGTATAGCTGGACCTGTTGTATTTGGTCTTATTGCGTACTTTATGTATTCAAGATATGAACATCAACAAGCTATACCAATTAAGCATTAATCCCAAAAAAAGCTGTTACAAAGTTGCAACAGCTTTTTTTGATTGATATGTTATTGTTGTTCTGCTTGCTTTTTTAATTCTCTTTTTCTTTTTGTCATAAGACCGCCAATACGACCAGTTTCCTTAGGTGTAAGACCTTTCCACCCGTCAGCTTGGATTTTGTCTAGTAGACCTAGCTCCTCCGCAATTTCAAGCTTCATTTTCTGATCTTCTGATAATGCGTCAAATAACTTCTCTTTAGTTTGCATAAAAAAATTCTCCTCTCTAAACTCTTTAATATAAGTATGCAACTTTTTACCAAAAAATATACACCCTATCCCTTTATTTTTAATAAATATATATTTTTGAGTGGTATCTCCTAGCTTAACAGTGACAATAAACATTTAACACGATATATTTTAATCATATTATATTTAATATATTAAGTCTTGACATAGAATGCAATCACATGTTAATCTTAAGTGAATTAAATACGAGTGCAATTTTTAGGTGTTGTGCTACTTTATATTTTTATTATAGAATATTTTTATTAATAAGTCTATATATTTATTGTATACTATTTTAGCCAGCTCAACATTTTTAGCTGGCTACTTCTATATCCAAGGAGGATTTTAAATGGAAAAGTTTAATATTGCTGTTGTAGGTGCTACTGGTATGGTAGGTCGCACTTTCTTAAAAGTTCTAGAAGAAAGAAATTTACCGATTGAAAATTTTTATGTTTTTGCCTCAAAACGCTCTGCAGGTAATACTCTTACATTCAATAATAAAGAATACACTGTGCTTGAGCTAAACGAAGCAAGTTTCACTGACTACAAAATTGATATTGCTTTATTTTCAGCAGGCGGAGGAACTAGTCTTAAATTTGCTCCTATTGCTGCAAAGAGTGGTTGTATCGTTATTGATAATAGTTCTGCTTGGCGTATGGATCCTAATGTGCCTCTTGTTGTACCAGAAGTAAATGCACCTGATATTCTAAAGCACAACGGAATTATTGCAAATCCAAACTGCTCTACAATCCAAGCAGTTGTGGCACTTAACCCACTTCACAAAGCATATGATATAAATCGTATAATATATACTACTTTCCAAGCAGTTTCAGGAGCTGGCATGGGAGGGTATAATGACCTTAGCGAAGGTTTAAAAGGAAATCCACCTACAAAATTCCCTCATCCTATAGCAGGTAACTGTCTTCCTCATATAGATGTATTTTTAGATAATGGGTATACTAAAGAAGAAATTAAGATGGTTGAAGAAACTAGAAAAATTCTGCACGCACCTGAACTTAAAATTACAGCCACTACCGTTCGTGTTCCTGTATTTGATTCGCACAGCGAAAGTATTAATGTGGAGTTTAATAAATCATTTGAACTTACTGAGCTAGTAGAAACATTAAAGAATGGCGAAGGAATTATTTTAGAAGATGATGTACAAAATAATATTTATCCACTAGCTCTTAATGCAGCTGGTAAAGATGAGGTTTTTGTCGGTCGTATACGACGTGATGAGAGCGTTGAAAGTGGCGTAAACCTATGGGTTGTAGCGGATAATATCCGTAAAGGTGCTGCCACCAATGCAGTGCAAATTGCTGAATGGATTATCAAAAATGTGTAAATAGGAAGGTTACTATATAATGATAAAAATACTAATGCATGGATGTAATGGAAAACTTGGTCAGGTAATATCAAAATTAATAACTAATTATAGCAATTTGCAATTAGTTGCAGGAGTTGATGTAAATCTTTTAACTCCCAATGACTATCCTGTATATGCAAATATATTTGATTGCGACCAGCCTATAGATGTTATAATAGATTTTTCAATCGCTCATGCAGTTCCTACAGTATTAGAGTATGCCAAACAAAAAAATATTCCTGTTGTAGTTTGTACAACAGGACTTAACGCTGAACAACTAGAATTAATTCATAGTTCTAGTCAAAGTATACCTATATTCTTCTCTGCCAACATGTCTCTTGGTATAAACCTTTTAATTAATCTTGCTAAGCGTGCCTCTGAGATATTAAGTAACAGTGGCTTTGATATTGAGATTATCGAAAAACACCATAATCAAAAAATTGATGCACC
>MDJN01000015.1 GCA_001995005.1 Candidatus Parepulonipiscium sp. PG-Nun2H_MBin03
AGATATTTCACCAGTTTCTTTGTTTAGGTTTATATTATTTACAGCACAAACTTTTGTACAAACTCCGCATTTAGTACAAGCATCGTTTATGCTAACTACTCTCTTAATACCTTTGTCACCAGTTTTCTCTTGTTGTTTTTCCTCTCGCTTAACCATACCTTGGGTCATTTTTTTTCGTACTGCTGACTCCGAAATAATAAACTCTCTGCTATTTTCTATATCTTGTTTTACAGCTGCAATTTGTTCTTCAATATTTTTCTTAACTCGCTCTACCAATGCTAAAATAGTCGGTATTGGTTGTCCAAAATGAACTATCATAACTTTAGTTGCCCCAGCTTGTTTTAATAAATCACCAGTTTGTAATTCTGCATCTGTACCAAACACCACTTGTGTAGGTGTGTAATAAACAAAGTTATTTAACATTTATATATCCGTTGCATATCTTTTTATGCAACGTCCTCCCTTCCTCACAATAAAATCATCTTATATAATCTTATACTAGCTTAAGTTTTTTTACCTTTCTTCCCATCCCCCCGATAAGAGAAAGGTAAACACATCCCTATATTTAATGTTAAGATACTCTTAAAATAGATCTCTCATATTTATTTGATTTTTTATTGCATATTTTTGTAGCCGTCTACTATTCCCACTCCATTACTAGTTCCAATTCTACTAGCACCAGCTTCAATCATAGCAAGAGCTTGTTCTGTAGTTCTAACTCCGCCTGATGCCTTAATCTTCAAATTATCCCCAACACATTCTTTCATTAATTTAACGTCTTCAACAGTTGCACCAGCAGGGCCAAATCCAGTTGAAGTTTTGATAAATGTTGGTTTTACTTTAAGTGCAACTTCGCATAATTTTCTCTTCTCATCATCTGTTAAATAACAAGTTTCAAAGATTACTTTGCTTGTGATATTTCTTTTGTCACACTCTGCAACTATTCTTTTCATCTCATCTTCTATATAATCCCAATCACCGGATTTTAGTTTTCCTATGTTAATTACATAGTCAACCTCTCCCGCTCCTTTTTCGATAACATCAATTGTTTCAAAAACTTTAGTTTCTATAGTACACTGTCCTAATGGAAAGCTTACTGCAGCGTCACATAATACATCTGTACCATCCAATTGCTCTTTACAAAATGGTACTGGTGCATTATTAATTGCAACTGTTTTAAAATTATATTTTCTTGCTACGTCACAATGCTGCTTTAACATCTCATCTGTAGCATTTGGAGCAAGGATTGTATGGTCAATCATTTTTGCTAACTCTTCAGCACTTAACTTCATTATTATTCTCCTATTCTTTTTATTTAAACTAACCCTGATTTTCATCAGAGTTAGTTTTTGTTAATGTTAACTAAATTTTAGTACCACTTAGTTTTTTCCATTTCATCATATAATGCATCAATCATATCTTGAGCATATGGTACCTCATGGCTAGGACCTGCAACAAATCCACCGCCAACTCCTTTAAGTTGGTCCATACGAAGTCTAACTTCTGCACGAACATCTTCTGGAGTTGCACCTGGTCTATTAAGAACAAATTGACTGTCTAATCCACCAGAGAAGCAGAACTTTCTATCTCCTAATTGAGCTTTTAATTTAGCAAGGTCATTACAAGGTTGGCACATATTCCACATATCTGCTCCCATATCTACCATATCATCAAATACTTTTTCAATGTGTCCACAAGAGTGTTGGTTAACAATTAGTCCTAAGTCATGTATTGCATCATAGATACGCTTTGTAGCAGGCTTGATGCATTGTCTCCAAATTTCTGGAGGCATGAAAAGGTTGTCTTGAGTTCCCCAGTCATCTCCGTACCAAATCATATCTAATTTAACAAGCTTTGAAAATCTTGTGATTACTTCAATTTTGTAGTCTGCAATAATCTCAGCAATTTCAGCCATTTCTTCTGGGTGAGTAATAAAGTTCATAAGAGCATCTTCCATACCGAATAATAGATATAATCTCTCAAATACTCCCATCTCTACAAGACCCATAATTACTTTATTTTCATAATCGATATTATCAACATCAAGAGGGAACTCACCCCAGTTTTGAGTGATGTAAGTCCAGTCTACTTTATCTAAATCTGGAACTTTAAGTTCTTCTTTCCAGTTGTCAATATCGTGTATTACTTTTGCACCATGTGCTACGTAAGTTCCACCTTCTGCGTGTGGATCATATGCCCATTCAACACCCCATACGTCAAAACCTGCTTTGATTGGTCTTTCGCAAACTGGGCATTTTACTTCAACGAAATCGCTCATTGCGTTTGGCACGTACTCTGGATTATCATTGTGGATTGCTTTTAACATATTTTCTCTTGGATTCATCATAATTTTTCTTCTCCTTCCAGTAGGGGCCACCTACTATACAACAAATTTTTCTATTTATTTTTTTTATTTAGAAAGTGCAATTTAAACGTCACTGCCTAATTAACACTTAAAATAACATACATACTTTTGTTACTACCCATGATACAACAGTTGTTGCACCTGTAATTAGGTTAGAAACTAATGAAGAGCCTTCTGGTAATTGTACACCGGCCATTATTGCGGCTTCTGTATATACTGGAGCAAGGTCTCCTGCTGCGTATAAAGAAATTACAAGTATTACACAGCCTGATAAAAACATTCTAAACATATTTCCTTTACAGAAAGGTCTTAACATTACTACAAACCAGAATAGCGACGATAAGTCAACTAGTGGCAACACTTGATTTCCTGGTAGTATTACTGCAAATAATAATGCAACTGGTATTAATAAGATACCAACAGCAAGAACCTCATCTGTAATCATCATACCTACATCAAGTGCAAGGTAGATTTCTCTGTCTGGCATTTTTCTTGCCATAGTTTCTTTCATAGCTTCGATAATAGCTTCCAATCCTGAGATTAAAACACCAACCATCATTGGTTGTAAAACCATACCAGCTGCTACTTTGATAGAAAGTTGTAAAACTGTTGTTAAATCAAAACCTGCACCAAAGCCTAAAATGATACCCATTATAAGACCCATGATAACTGGCTCTCCTACAACACCAAATTTTTTGTTAATTGACTCAGCGTTTAGGTTTATATCGCGTAGACCTGGAATTTTTTCAACTATTGCGTTTACAAGAATCGCAATTGGCGCTTGCCCTGCTGCAAAAATGTTTACAAATGTAACATTTTCAACTCCAGTGTCTTTAACAATTGTTTTTGCAATAATTCCACCCCATATAAGAGATAGAGTATAGATAAATAAACAACCTATTAATCCGATTGTTAAACTTCCTGTAGCAGCCCATATGATTGCTCCTGAAATCATAAAGTGGTTAAAGTTATAGATATCCACGTTTACGATATTAGTCCATTTGAATGCTAAGAATACAAGGTTAATTACTATTGCACCTATAACCGCAAATGGTACGATTGCCGTTCCCCATCCGATTTGCGCTGCAACTGGCCAACCCATATCCATAATAGTTAAGTTCAGTCCTAGTCTGTCAACTATACCGTTTGCCATTGGAGTTAACCCGTCTAACAATAGCCCGCACGTTATTCCAATCCCTTCAAATCCGACTCCCATCAAAACCCCTGATTTAAGTGCTTTACCAGGTTTTACACCAACTATCACTCCTAAAATAAAGAAGATAATAGGCATCATAACAGAAGCTCCTAAACCTATAAATGCATTTAATGCATCTATTAACATATTCATATAAATCCCTCCCAACTTGATTGTGGAATTATTAAATTAATTTTTCCGATAAGGTATGTATTAATATTTATAGACTGTGTTTTACCAATCTATAAATATTAAGCTGTGATTAGTTATTAACTTAATTTTTCCTACCCTTAGATAACTATTTTTGGTACTGCTCCCCCAGTATGTCTGCCATCATTATAGCGTCACAAATCATTTGAGCATTCACTGCAAAAGGCTCTGTATCCCAATAAGATTTTAATGATTCTTCTGCGACAGTCATAATTTCTTCTTTTGTTGCATTTGGTATTCCCAACATTTTAAAGGTGGATGGTAGACCTATTGCGTTAAATAAGTCATACATTTCTTTAATTTCTTCGTTGCATCTTCCTTCAATAATAAGTTGAACCAAGACACCAAACGCCACAACCTCCCCATGTAATAACTTTGCACACTCTGGTAGGATAGTAATCCCTTCTGCTATTGAATGAGCTCCTGCACAACTTGAGTTTTGTACTCCTAGGCCTGAAAGTAATGTATTAGCTTCTACTACATCCTCAAAGTCTGGTGTGCATAATCCCTTTTCTGCAGCAAGTTTTGCACTTACTGCTTTATTTAGTAAAGTTTCATGACAAGCTTCTGCAATAGCACGCACTGCTACAGTTGTGCTAAATCCTTTTCCTACATAATTAGGAGAAGCAGAGTTAAAGTTTGCACGAGCTTCTACATAAGTTGCCAGCCCGTCACCTATGCCTGCTACTAAAAATCTAATAGGCGCTTTTACTATAATGTCTGTATCTAATAATACTAAATCAGGATTTTTAATATAATGTCTTGCTCCTATATGAACTCCCTCGTTATTATACATAACTGAAAGGCCAATAGTTGGTGCGTCAGTTGAAGCTGTAGTTGGAATAATTATAGTATACGCTTTAAACTCATCTGCAACAGCTTTAGCCGCATCCATAGTTTTTCCGCCACCCATACCAACAACTACTGTTGGTGCAAAATCTTTTGCTTCATCTGCGATAGAAGTAATTTTTTCTGCTGTAATTTCTCCCTTATACTCGTAAGTTTTTGCACCTGCTCCATACATTTCATTAAACTTCTTAGAATATTCAGCGTAGAAAAAAGTATCAATTAAAAGTAACACTTTATCTCCATAAG
>MDJN01000016.1 GCA_001995005.1 Candidatus Parepulonipiscium sp. PG-Nun2H_MBin03
ATTGAATAAGGTGTTCTACCTATCATTTGTTTTGCCTTTTCACCAACTTCAAAAATTTCTTTAGTTTTTGTATATATAGCTGCAACTGAAGGAGCATTCATAACTATTCCTTTTTTCTTAACACATATTAATGTATTTGATGTCCCTAAATCTATCCCTAAATCATCAGAAAATATACTTATAAAACTCCCAAATAATCTTTTCATCTTATGCTTTCTCCTTTTTCATTTTCATATTTTGTTTGTATTTTATTCTTCTTCTACGCTTTATATTTTTGATAAATTTTATAATGGATACTTTTATATTTTTAACAGCAAGCTTACTTATGTACAGACAAATTGAGTTTAAAAGGATTTTGGTTGCAAGTGGTATTGCTGCAAGCCTATATTGCCTAGCAACGATTGTACCTTTTTTACAAACCTTACCTTATAATATATATTATATTATATTACCTTGTATACCTATTATTTACTTATTTAAGCCTACGACACTGAAAAATTTTTTTAAAATGTTTTTTATTAGTTGGTTATGTGCAAGCATCATAGGTGGATTTGCACTTAATATATATTACCAGACTATTTTTCTAATAGATGCAGAAATATCTTTGATTATAACAATTTTAAGTGGAGCTTTTATAGCCTTTATAACTTATTATTTTTTGGAAGTTATAAGAAGAAAGGTGGTTTTATTAAATTGCGAGGCACAGCTTGCATTTAAAATATCTAATAATGAAATAATTCTAGATGGAATCATAGATACAGGAAATACTCTTTATACAGTTTTAAAAAAAGAGCCAGTCATAGTCGTATCAACCGAAGAAGTAGAAGATATGTTAAATAACCATGTGAAAAATATTATTTCTTGTATCAGAAATAATGAAGACCTCTCAAAAATAGTACAGATGAGCAATCATTCTGTTTGTTTAATTCCGTTTGATAGTATAGGGTGTACAAATGGTTTAATAGTGGGGATAAAAGTGCAAGACATACAAATAAAACGTGCAGATAAAACTTTTATACATAGTAGCGGAGTCATTGGACTATCAGATAAGACAATTTTTAAAAATAATAATATAAGTGCCTTAATACATCCGGATTTTATAAACTAGGAGGGAGAATAAAAATGAGCATGGTAGAAAAGGTTAACAACTTTTTAAAGATAAAGTATTTTAGCTATTTAACAACAAAAAGTAATGATATTCATTATATTGGGGGAAGTGAAGTATTGCCCGCACCTCTTAGCAAAGAAGAAGAGAATGAATTAATAGAGAAAATGGTTGAATATAAAGATGATAATGAAGTTATAATTAACATCAAAAAAACATTGATTGAAAGAAATTTAAGATTGGTAGTATATATTGCCAAAAAATTTGAAAATACTAATAAAGGAATGGAAGATTTAATCTCGATTGGTTCTATTGGGTTAATTAAAGCTATTAATACTTTTAAGCCAGATAAAAAAATCAAACTTGCTACCTATGCATCACGATGTATTGAAAACGAAATTTTAATGGATATTCGTAGAACAAATAAAATTAAAGTAGAAGTATCTATAGATGAACCGTTAAACGTTGATTGGGATGGAAATGAACTTTTATTATCTGATATATTAGGAACAGATGCTGATTCTGTTTATAGAAATATAGAAGATGAGGTGGATAAAGAACTTCTAAATGAAGCGTTGCAGAAATTAAATACACGAGAACGTGAAATTGTGGAGTTAAGATTTGGATTTAGAAACGAAGGAAAAGAAAAAACTCAAAAAGAAGTTGCTGATATGTTAGGCATATCCCAGTCATATATATCTAGACTTGAGAAAAAAATAATCGGCAGGCTAAAAAAAGAAATTAAAAAAATGAGCTAAAACATGCATAAAATGTCATGAAATGGTTATCCTACATTTAAGGCTGAGAAGATATACTTACAGGAATGACTAGGAGGACTCTGCATGGCAATTAATAAAGTAGAGATATGTGGGATTAATACATCTAAGTTGCCTATACTAACCAATCAACAAAAAGAACAATTATTTAGCTTGATTGGAAAAGGTGATAATAAAGCACGAGAAGACTATATTTACGGTAATTTAAGATTAGTATTAAGTGTAATACAACGCTTTAATAACAGAGGAGAACATGTAGATGATTTATTTCAGGTAGGTTGCATAGGACTAATCAAGGCTATTGATAATTTTGATGTAACTCAAAATGTAAAGTTTTCCACCTATGCAGTACCTATGATTATAGGAGAGATACGTAGATATTTAAGAGATAATAATGCAATACGAGTTAGCAGATCTTTACGAGATACAGCGTATAAAGCCTTACAGGTAAAAGAAAAATTACTTAGACAAAATTCAAAAGAACCTACTATAGAAGAGATAGCTCAAGTGTTAGAAATTGCAACTGAAAACATTGTATTTGCACTTGATGCTATTCAAGATCCTATTTCTTTGTTTGAACCCGTCTATCATGATGATGGAGACGCATTATATATAATGGATCAAGTAAGTGATGAAAAAAGTCAAGACGATATATGGCTAGAAAATATTGCTCTTAAAGAAGCGATGAAAAGATTAAACGACCGTGAAAAACATATTTTGACATTACGTTTTTTTGTGGGTAAAACTCAAATGGAAGTTGCAGACGAGATAGGCATCTCTCAAGCACAAGTTTCACGCCTTGAAAAGACGGCTTTAAAGCATATGAAAAAGTATATTTAAGACAAGGTATGAATATAGTAGTAATAGGGAGGGTTGCTACTATGAGAATAGGAGATATGAAACATAAAGAAATTATAAACATATTAGATGGAGCAAGGCTGGGATATATCTGCGATGCAGAGATTGACTGGTGCGAAGGAAAAGTTATGGCTCTTATTGTACCTGGTCCTGGGAAAGTAATGGGATTATTTGGCAGAGAGCTAGAATATGTCATTCCATGGGAAAATATTAAAAAAATTGGGGAAGATACTATTCTAGTAGAACTTATGCCAGAACCATATTAAAATTGTTTAGACATTTCACTGCACTTAAAAACTTAGATAACCTAGGTTTTATTGGTGCAGTTTTTTTATGATGAAGTTTCCTTCTATTAAAGAGTTATGCAAAGTAGGCAAAATTAAATGGACAACCCATATTAGCTAAGGAGTATCAAATGGCATATTGGCAAAGTAGAGGCTTACGTGGTAGTGAGCTTGAAGAAATAATAAATTTAACCAATGATATGTATAGGACAAAAAATATAGCGTTAATTCAAAAGGTGCCAACCCCAATAACGCCAATTAGCATAGATAAACAAAAAAAGGTTATAACTCTGGCGTACTTTGACCAAAAAAGCACGGTAGACTATATTGGTGTGGCACAAGGCATAGCCATATGTTTTGATGCAAAACAGACCGCTAGTACATCTTTGCCATTAGCAAATATACATCAACATCAAATCGATTTTATGGATGATTTTATATCTCAAGGAGGAGTATCTTTTATAATTGTGCATTTTAAAAAAGTTGACGAATACTACCTTGTTCCATTTGAAATTTTAGGTACGTATTTTAGAAATGCCCAAAAAGGAGGCCGAAAATCTATACCATACAAAGAATTTGAAAATGCATATAAAATAGAAATAGAAGCTAATATTTATTTACACTATATTAAAGCGTTGCAAAAATATATAGATGAATGTGAAATAGTATAGTGATATACGCTGATACAATCTTACATGAAATTTGTATGTTGCATGAATAAACTTTCCAAAAACAGGAAATAATCTTATCGAGGTGATAAGAATGAAAAAAGGCATCTTAGTTTTTTTTACTATATTTTTAGTTTCATGTGCCGAACAGGAAATACCTATTATTGAAGAAGTATCAAATGTAGATACTATATTTAAAGAAGAAAAAGTACAGCTATATATTAAAGATGAATATGATTTAGGTTTATTTGAACCTGAAAGAGGAGTTTATTTAGGAGCTTATACAGGGAACGCAGAGTTAACCCAAAATTCATTTGAAAGCTCAGTAGGAACTGATATGGCCTTTAAAGTATTTCAGTACACTGCTAAAAACTCTATCACAAATAAGGAAATTTTAGAATGTATTGCCAATGAACAAATGCCTTATATAAAATACTTATTAAATGAAGATAATATAGACAGTAGTCTATACCATTTTATTGGCGATTTAAGTTCTATGTATAAAATACCTATTTTTATAGAGCTATATCCATTAAATGAAGATATAACAGATCCTAGAAAATATAAAGAGAATTATATTAAAGCATACCAAGAGATTAAAGAGCATGTGCCAGAGGCTGTTATTGTATGGTGTGTTGATTATGACAGTATAGAAGATTCACTTGCATTCTACCCAGGTGACACTTATTTGGACTGGGCAGGACTTAACATATATATGCCAAAATATAAAGAAGATATTTTAGTAGAATATACGATTGAAAATAATATTGATGTATGGTATAAGTTATTTCAAGATAAAAAACCTCTTATGATATCTGGCCTTGCAATTTCAAACTATTCAAATATAGATAATGCTTATACTATATTTGAAGCACAAGATAAATTAAAATATTTTTATGAAGATATTCCTAATATATACCCTAGAATAAAGTCAATTTTATATGTTGATATAGATATGCGACGTTACGGTGGGGATGATGATTATAGAATAACTGCAGATCCAAAAATATTAAACCACGTAGTGGATTTATGGGATAATACAATTTTCTTAGAAGATGTAATTAGTACTCCAAACCAAACAGCGGCAGAATATAAAAATTATAATTTACCAGCGTATACGTATAATGATGTATATTATATAGAAGAAATATATTTGGAGAGTATTATAGATAAACATATATTAGATAAGGTTAGTGTATTTAAAGATTTAGAAGGAAATATATATTATCCATTAGAAGAGCTTGTAATGTTAGATATAGTAGAGACAAATATTTTTAATTAGAAACAAAGCCAAGTAGAGTAACCCTCTGCTTGGCTTTTGTGTTAATGAAGATTAAATACCTCACCTATTATATCTGCAAAAGGCTCTACGGCGTTTAATGCTTCTTCTATAGTATTATTTTGAAATCCGGCTTCTAATAACATTGAGTATGGTAACATATGCGTGCTATAACGATATTGTTTCAGATAAATCTTTCTCATCATATCAGGGTAGTATGTAAGACCGGCTATTTGAGCTTGGATAGTTAAAGCTAGATTATCTTCTAAATAGGGATTATATAAACTTTCTTGAGGGACTAGTTCGCCCGCTAAATTACGCCTCATACAAATTCCATTTACAAACATAATTTTCACAGCATCTTCTCCATCTATTTTAGTAGTAATTTTAGAGCCTGTAGTAGCATCACGATGTATGTCTATTGCCAGCTGCAATGACGGATTATCTTTTATAACTTGTTCTATAACAGGCTCCATATTTTCATATGCAGAAGTTCTAGGATAAAAGTTATCCGTAATATGTAAAACTTCAAGCCCATATCGTTCCTCTAAGACTTGTTCTAGTTCATATGCAAATGCAATAACCCCATCAGTATGCGATAATGCATAATCGTCATATGCTATGTTTTTGTCGCCTATATAGGCTTCAGGGGCATGACTATGAAATAATAAAACTTGGGGACCATCTATATTGGTATTAATTGTAAGCTCACGTGAGGCTAATTCTTGAAAGTCCCATAAACTTAACAGTTCTGTGTCAACTGCTAATTCTTTGTCTCCAAAAAAGTAATTACTAAGTAAATATGATGTATCACTTAGCAAACTAGTATTAACTTCAGTGGAGGCTTGAAATTCTGGAGTATATTTATTATCTTGGTTTAAATTTATAAGCTCATGTGTTTCTGGAACATCAAATATGCCAACTATACCATTACTTTTAAATGTAATGGGCAGATTTTTGGTAAAAGGAAGTGCATTATGTACATAACTTAACGGACTTTTAACAACAAGCTCTACTACATTATCAAGATAAGTCTTTATAAAAAACTCATTATTAAAAGGAGTATTAAGAGAACTAACCGAATTTTTTATAAGTAAGAGTGATGAGGAGTTTTTTGTACCAAAGTTAACATCTTTATATGTGTTATTAACACTTATAATAATAAAAATAATAATTACAAAATGGTATATAAATGTAGTTCTAAAATATTTTTTCAATTTGGCAACTTGCATATAATTTGTCCTCCTTAATAAGCTATATACTATTCTTA
>MDJN01000017.1 GCA_001995005.1 Candidatus Parepulonipiscium sp. PG-Nun2H_MBin03
TGGAATAGATTAATAGCTAATCGTACATATATCTGTATGTATTTATAAGTATATCTTCGTGCGGGGTATACTTGTTTTTTTTGTACAAACAGGTTACCCCCAGAGGTATATCTTTTGCACAATGAGCTTATAGGTATATTTTTAAGCTTTCTGTATATACATAGAATTAGGACAGGTATAGGTTTTATTTTTAGTAAAGACCTGTTTTTTTGGACTAAGTTATGGTAAACTGTACAGAGACCATATAGAAATTGAGGTGAATGAATTGAAAAGGCATAACGTTTTTGTGTGTGTAATGATGTTTTTAATTGTTATGTATAGCAGCATTTTTGCAGATACTGCTATTGATAATGAAATTGCTTTAGAATATGGACTTGAACTTACAATAGAAGAAAATGATGAACCCGCAGTGGCTGGAGAATTTATTACTAATACTCTTGTATCTTCAATTGATGAGTATGAAATTTTTCAGCAGTACGATTTAAATCAGAGAAAATTAACGTTACGTGAGTGGATAAATAGTTTAGATATAGAACTGGAGCCTGAGAAGGAGGAAGTGATGGCTGTGGTGACTGAGCAACCTGCTGCTGATACCAAGTATGCTTACTTGACTTTTGACGATGGCCCAAGCGATAATACTGTTATGATTTTGGATTGTTTGCAGGAATATGGAGTAAAAGCTACGTTTTTTGTATTAGAGGTTCCTGGTCGTGAAGACGTGTATAAGAGAATTGTGGATGAAGGTCATGCCATTGCTCTACATTCAAGTACTCATGAATACTCAGAGATATATTTGACTGTAGATTCTTACTTAGATGATATTGCAAATCTTGCGGATGTTATTTTGGAACATACAGGCGTTACTACTAGTTTGTTAAGATTTCCTGGGGGTTCTAACAACACTATTAGCCATAGATATGGTGGCACAGATATTATGGATCGTATTATTGAGGCGACTAATGCAGCTGGATATGTTTACTTTGATTGGAATGTGGATTCTTTAGATGCTTCTAAGGTAACTCAGGATAAAGATGTAATTGTTAATGCTGTGCTTGACCAATCTTCTGTCTTAAAGCAACCTGTAATTTTGATGCATGATTCTAAGTATAAGACTACGACTCCTGAAGCTTTGCCAGAAATTATTGAAGGTTTGACACAGTTAGGTTTTTCATTCGAAAAGTTAACGCCTACCACCCCTGTGGTGCAGTTTAATTTAAATAAGTAGTCTCCCTAATCTGGAAATAATAGCCTAGGAGTATAAAATATCATATATTAACAAAAACTAGGTGTACTAACTATAAGAAGAGGTGATTAGTATGCAAAGTTATCACTGTAAAAGTTGTGGATATGATATGACTGGTATTGAAAGATTTTCAAATGGCGTTGACACTATTGGATTTGTGCCTTATACTGGTTTTGACCAAGAAGTGTTTCCAATGTCATTGATGGCTACTTCAGAAAATTCAATAACGTGTCCTAGTTGTGGGAATGTTGGAAATTGGGAGAAGGAATAAGGGCAAACAATTGCCCTTTTTTTATGCATGGATGTAATTTTTTATGTCTTCAAATATAAAACTAGTGTTATTATCTATAATTATTATAGTGTATTATAATTAAGAAATACGTAAACTATAAGTCCTTGACC
>MDJN01000018.1 GCA_001995005.1 Candidatus Parepulonipiscium sp. PG-Nun2H_MBin03
TAAGTTTGCAAATATTTTAGGATAAATTTATCTATTCTTTGACCACACTCAATGTCTGAGATTATTATTTCTTTCAAACTGCTACTCCTTTTAAACATATTAAGGGTACGGAGCACCCTCCGAACCCATTTACTGGTATCTATATAGTATACCATTATTTTGATTGATATTCAACTTTTATTTTGGCAAATCCTTCTATTGTCGCTTCTTGCAGTGCAGGGTCTATTTCGTCGTATATGTTAAGAGCTGTATGTAGCATTGTACCCTCTTCAGGATTCCACTCTACAGATATTCCTAATAAATCTGTAATATCTGTTAATTTAAAGTAGTGCGTGTTATTTCTCATATGAGATTGTAATTCAATTGCTATCCCATCTTTATAAATCGTTTGTACATCTAACAATGGACTATCTAGTATTTCTGTTGTAAAATCAAATGGCGTTGGATTATTTGTAAATATTTCAATTGCTGAATTTTCGGGTGAAACCGATATACTAAAAGCGTTATTTGTTGTTTCTAATATGCGGGCTAAATCTTCTAGAGGAGTGTAATTTATATTATCTATGCTAATAATTTCAATAGTTTTATCCACATCATCTACTTTAATATTCATATCTATTGCTTTAAGTGGATATGCAATATCTGATTGAGCTAGATAATTTATAGGTTGCACAGTAAATGTTTTGTCCCAGCGCATATTTAAGTTATTTAAATCTTCTTCTGTATAACTGTTATTGCTATATTGGGGATCATAATAGTACCAATAGCCGTCTGAAAACTTAACTGCAACCCAGCTATGCTCGCTGCCCAATCTTCCTGTACCAACAATTCGTTTAGCCTCATAGCCTAGGTTATTCATTAACTCACAAAATAATCCTGCAAACTGATAACATGCAACACGCCTATTATTTATTGCGTATATAGCATCTGCTTTGGTATCTCCTACTGATTGCATATATTTATATGATAACAAACTATTGACTGCATTTGCAGCTCCTTCTGGAGTTTTGCTATAATTGTCTAATATTTGGTCTAGGTACATACTCAAATTATCTTGGGTTGCAACTGTAAGTTGTGTTGCATACGTTGGATTAGGTATATATATTACTGGTGCTGTTACTGCTAATGCTAATACTACTAACATAAATTTTGTTCTTTTCATCTCTATTCTCCTGTCATAAAATTTCTATAAAGTTTACTGTTCCGTTGCTGTTAAAGGTGAAGTCTATAATTTGTCCACCTACGTTATATGATAATATTGTGCCAAACTCATCATAACTATTGCCATATATACTGATAATTTCATCTCTTGACATGCCTACTCGGGCACCTTGTATGGTGGATACATTAGGAGAGCTTATTTCTATAATATATAATCTTTTATTTGCGCCCTCTTGAAACGTATATAGTGTGAAATCTGAATATGTGTATATAGTATCTGTGCCTGAGTAATGGCAACTTGGTGCATCTATTTTACTTATTACATTGCCTAATGCAACTACAATATCATCAGTTATATTCATACCTATAGATAAATCACGAATACTTTTACTAATTATAGGTTGTACAGGCTCTTCCGCAACTGGTGCAGGTTCTTCTGCAACTGGTGTATCTACAATAGGTGAAGGCTTTTCTAAAATTTCATCTTCTTCTAAAATTTCGTCTTCTTCTAAAATTTCATCTTCTTCTAAAATTTCATCTTCAAGTAGTTTGCCTGATAAATTTAGAATATCATCTTGTGTATTTGTAAATATTACTTCATTTTCTACATCCTGTGGCATATCTGCTGTTTGGCTTGAGCATCCTATTAATAATAAAGATACGCCTAAAATCATTATTTTCGACATGTGTTAACTCCTTAATTTATCCATATTTTATAATCGTTTGATACATCGCTTGGTAAATAGGCTGAAAAACCTATTATATTATCAGATTGTTGTATTTCTAATTTATTTTCTAGTATAGGAAATGCTTCATATAAAATTCCATCGTTTTCAATATATATATTATTTACGGTAGAACTTAGGGTAAAATACCCAAATACGTGTTTGTATTCTGTAGCATCTTCTGTATAGATAATTGGTGATTGTACATTTCCGCCACCTGTAAACTCTCTTATAGGTGCTGGCATAATAGGTGCATTGTCTAATAAATTTGGAACATTTCTTTCTACTATTTCTAATACCATATAATCAAAGTCACTTGCTATATCAATTGTATACGGAACTGCACGACTAAATGTTACCTTATCAAATTGTCTACCAAAATAATCTAATAACGCATTTCCGAAAGAATCTCTAAATACTACTATACTGTCACTTCCTGTATCGCTTATTGTGCTAATTAAAATATCGTCCATACTTCTAAATCTAGTTGTATAGTCATATGTAGTATCAAAAGTATAATAAATTTGTTCATCTAAATTTTGGTTTATTGGGTATAGCATTCCATTTAAGTCTGCTGAATACGCTTTAATCATTTGATGGTCTATAATACTAAAGTTTTGATAGGCTATATTTAATTGCTCGCAAATTTGTAAATAGCTTATATATGCACCGTAATTATTCCAGTGAGAATCACGGGCTAGATATGTAGTTTCTGATGCATTTTTTAGTACTTCAAATAAATCTACATACATATCTGCTCTTATTTCTTGTTTTATCCTACTTGCATTAGTAATTGTATTGTCGGATTTATAGGGCATATTTTCTGGATAAATTGAATTTTTATTAGGAGCAATGGTAAATAGAAATTTACCCCCCTGATTATTTACATATTCATCAACTAATTCTAACGTCTTTATAATCTGTTGTATTTGTTTATAGCTAAGTAAATTTTTTCCATTATAATCGTCTTCTGTACTACTAGCAAATAACCAATCATTTTTGCCTACTATAACTGTTGGTTCTATGCTTACCTTAAATATTTTTTCATGTATATACGCATTTATGCCTATTAAGCTTTCTCTAAACACAAAGTTATCTTCTAAATATCTATCCATATCTTCAAAAAAATTTAGGTTAAATCTATTTTCAGTTATAATAGCTGGAGATTGTGCTAATATTCTATTTTCGGCAGTAGATACATTACTTTTTAAGGGTATTAACAAAACTGGCAAGCATAATAATAAAAAAAATGTCCCAATATATAAATTTTTCTTCATGAGTTCACCTCAAAATCTAAAGTAAATAAACGGATTGTATGAATTTGATGCAAGTGATAATACACTAAAAAACAATAGTACCATGGTTAAAATATAATTTGATTTCATTATATTAGTTATAATACTAGATTTAAATGAAATGCAGACGGCTATTATGGTAATTAGAATTATATAAGGATTTATTAATTGATAAACTAAATTATTCATATTAAATCCTGTAAACATCTGCTTTATATATTCTACTGCATAAAGTAGGTTATCCGCTCTAAATATAACAAATAGTAAAGTTACAACTAAAAGAGTGTATAAATGTTTTATAGTTTTACTTCTTATTTTTTCTATTGGAATAATATTTTTAGTTTCTAGTATTAAAAAAATCCCATGAAAAATTCCCCACACTAAAAATGTTAAATTTGCACCATGCCATAAGCCAGTTGCCAAAAATACAATCATTTGATTAACATATGTACGGCGGGCTCCGTTTCTGTTTCCGCCTAAGGGAATGTATAAGTATTCTTTAAACCACGTGGATAAAGAAATGTGCCATCTACGCCAAAAATCTTTTATGCTTATGGCGGATAGTGGATAATTAAAATTTTCTCTAAATTCAAAACCAAACATTTTTCCTAGCCCAATTGCCATGTCACTGTAGCCACTAAAGTCAAAATAAATCTGAAATAAATATGCTATTGCTCCGACCCAAGTTGAAATTATATTAAGTTCACTAGGGTGGATTGCAAAAATTGTATCTGCTATGAAAGCCATATTATTTGCTATTAACACCTTCTTGCTCAGTCCGTATATAAAGCGTTGTATACCCTCTGATACGTTGCTTAATTTTCGGTTTAATATTTGCTTATCAATATCATAATACTTTACTATTGGCCCTGCAATTAATTGTGGAAACAAAGAAATATACAATAATAAATTAAAGTAGCTTTTTTGTGCCATGCAATGGCCTCGTGATATGTCTATAACATATGATAGTGCCTGAAAAGTAAAGAAAGAAATTCCTATAGGTAACCTAATTTGTGGTATAGACAAATTTATAAATGGTACTAGATTTAATAATTCTATAAAAAAACTATAATATTTAAAGTAAAATAATAATCCGATATTTAGGATTACAGCTAATATTACTAATTTAACATTAGGCTTTTTTTCTAATAACAAACCTATTTTCCAATTGAAAAACACGGATATTAACATTAGAAAGACATATATAGGCTCTCCCCACGCATAAAATAGTAAACTTGCTATAGTCAAAAACAAATTTTTAAGTTTTAGATTTGGTAGTAATATATATACTATAAAGGTAACTGGCAGATATAAAAATAAAAAAGTTATTGAGCTAAATATCATATGTATTATTCCTTCCAAGTATTATGTTAGATGAAAATATAATACCATTAATATAACTATATGTCAATAATTTACTGTTATATAGTTATATTTCCACCCTTTTTGTCAATTTAAAGATATTAGTGGATTACTTTGGCATTAATAAGTTCTGTTTTTATATTAGCATGGCATTGATTATTTCTATATTTGGACTACAATCTATAGCAACTGCTTGCAGGTTATCTTCTAATATAGATATGTCATTATCTACTATAATAAAGTGCAGTTTATCTCTGTCTATGCCCTTTGCAATAAACTTTTGATAAAAATGCTCATCAATTTGGTTAATAGTATCTTTATTATAAACTATAAAAAAAATCTCTGATGCTTTTAGTAATATATGTGGGATATATATATCTTTTCTATCGCTAGATATAATTGCACTATGATATATCTCAACGTCGTCTATGCTCTCAATTTTCTTAGCTATTTCTAAATCAGGAGCACTATATTTTATAAAAACTAAATAACGTGTAAGATTTTGGGCAAGTCCTAGTGTCATAACAGCTGCCATAATAGTGCCTATCCCAGCTCTTGTATTTGTAATTAAAATTCCGATTAAATAAACTGTAATTATGGCAATTCCCCATAATATAGTACGTATTAGAAAAAACTTTTTTCGTTTTGGTATATAGTCTGTAGCTTGTCTGACCATTGTTGCTCCTTTATACTTTTTTAGACTATTTTAACATTTTTACGGCATAAGTCAATGCTTTTGTTGGCGGAATGAAATATAAACCTCTAGATTTATTAGTGTCTAGAGGTTTATATTAGTTAAAAAGTTTTTTTACTGCCAAATAGCTGTCGTAATTTGCGTTTGCCACGTGATAGACGATTATATATTACTTCTTCTTTTATTCCGGTTTCAGAACTAACATCTTTTACTTTGCATTCTTCGGCATATATCTTTAAAAAAAGCTGCTTATCTTCTGCACTCAGATGTTCCAATAGGCTGTCTACTGAGCGTGATAAATTATCTGAAACTATATGCGTCATAGCGTAATCTATATTTACATCGTCTATAGATGACTGTTGTAAATCCTTTATATATTTTCTCTGATAGTCAATGGCATTAAATTTGGAAATTCCAGCGACCCAAGTTTTGAAACTACCTTTATCAGCATTAAAATAATCTATATATTGCCAAATTTTCATAAGAATTTCATTGATACAATCATCATGATAATTTTCTAAATTATAAAGCTGTTTTTTTACAACAGATTGGATTACCCAGCCATATTGTTCTATAACATAGTACAGTGCATCTTCATTTCGCTTTTGTAATTGTTCAATAAAGTTATTTTCCGTAATACGCATCATATTCGCTCCTATTCTATCTCTATTGTAAATTCTGATCCAAGCGGTATAAATTCGATATTTTCATCTGCGTTAAGTTGCATAATTCCTGCACTAAGCGTTATACTACTTACCCCATCCACCAGGCCGTATATATATTCATTATTAACTACAGTTTGAAAAGTTGTATCACCTTTTTCTGTGTTAGCTAACATTGTATCTTGTATAATTTGGTTACCAAAATTATCATATCCTTCAAAGTGAATAAAATAATCTATATGCATATCACCTTCTACTATTGACCAATATATTTTTGTGCTTACTGCATTAGATTTAAAACTGTCTAAGCGAATTTTCCACTCATTGTCTAATTCCACTATATAGTCAAGATCGACTTCAAATGTATCTGCTCTTAATGCATTAGTAGAAGCAGTAAAATCAAATACCCACTGACCAGTTATATCTGCAATATTAATGCTGCGACTTACATTAAAAAAAGATAGTTTTTCACCAGAATTGCTATTTAGTACTACCTTTATGTCAATATCCCCTTCTGTATTAGATAAGTCTACTTCGCAATATTGTATGGTGTGATATTGATTTTTACCAATATAAGACGTTGTATTATCAGAGCTTATAACATCAACCTGCTCACCGTTAATGTATATTTCAGGGTTAAACCAAGGTAATATATCATCAATTTCTGATACATATGAGAGTATAATTTCATCTGTATCAAATGCTATGTCATTTAAAGTTATGGTAATATCGTTATCTGTATAAGATTGGCCTACCACTGTTTTATAATGCATAATATTTGAGGTGATGTTTAACCCGCTCTCAATTGTACCGCTCATATAATAATTAGCCATTAGAGGAGCACCGCCTAATACTACAAGCCCTAATATAGAAGCAACCATCTTCTTTTTAATATTGCTAGTAGTTTTAGATTTTTTAAAGTTACCTTTAACCATGTTTTTTAACCTTTGTTCGTCTAATTGTGTAAATTCATCTCTTGCATTTTCATCAACTGTTATGTTGCATCCATTTAACATTGTGTAAATATTTTTCATATAAGCCTCCTATTTATAAGTGTTGTACGTTTTCTTAATATATAATACGTAGCAAAAATCCATTTTCTATCCAGAGAAAAAAATAATAATTTATTAAGTTTAATTTAATGTTTATAAATTATACTTTAAAAAATAGGCATAATATATTTAATAAAAATATTTAGGGAGGAGAACAATGCAATGAATATATGGGTAATATTAATATGGGTAATGGCACTTTTACAAGAGAGGGTGTTTAGCAAAACATTATTTAAGATAGGAATATTGGAAAATTATAAATTCGCAATATCTGCATTTAGATTGATAAATATTTTAATTATAATCAGCCGATTGCTTATGATAACAAGTGATACTTCTACTAGTACTTGTATAGCTATAATAATAATTTTTATACTAGAAATACTACTATTTAGATATGCTAATAAATTGCTTAGAGTAACATGCGGTATGATTATTCCGTTTCATTGCCTAATAATGAATATAGTAATATCAGGTTCATTAGGAACAACTATGCATCAAGGGCTACAATATTTAACTCATAATTATACATTTTTATTAATTGTAGAAATTAGCATCTTAATATTTGCAAGCTTATTTATATTACTAATTATTTATAACGTGTATATGGAGGTAACCGGAAAAGAAATTAATATTAATAAATTTACTAGTTGGGCTATTATACCTATAGTAGTATTACTAGGAGTAAATTATGGTGTATCTCATATAGATATGCTGGTATTAAGTGCCGTTATAACTGATACTATACTAGGAGCAGTAACGCTATGTTTATTTCAAGTTGTTATTTTATTTATTATAGGAATAGATGTATATTTTGAGTATAAATTTAAGACAGAGAAAATAGGGTTATTGGATGGCATATATAAAAGCATGTTGGCACATAAAGAAGATGTAGTAATGGAGATTGATAGTGTTAGTGGTTTGTTGACTAATGCAATAGAATTAGGTGAGGTGCAAAAAAATATAATTGGGCAAAAATATAATAGAGTTGCTAATGCTATAATAAGAAACAGAGTTTACGCAGAAGATAAAGAAATAGTTAGTAAAATCGCAACGTTAGATACTCTTTTAGAGTTTATTAAGGAGGATAAGAATAGTTTAGAGTTAAGGCTTAAAAAAGGATCTGAATACGAGTGGTGTTTAATAGAAGTATTAAAAGAACAAACTAAACAAGAAACTCGTATAATTCTAACTTGTAACAGTATTCAAGCGACCAAAGATTTAGTGTTTAAAACTAAAATGGATGCATTATCAAACTTATATAATAAAGCAACTACAGAGACATTAATACAGCAACATTTACAAATCCATGCAAGTGGAATATTGTTTATGATAGATGTTGATAATTTTAAAGGAGTAAATGATTATTTAGGACATGACATGGGGGATTATGTTATAAAAGATGTGGCAGATAAATTAAAACATTTATTTAGAGTAGAAGATATTGTAGGAAGAATTGGCGGAGATGAGTTTATGGTATTTATAAAACACAATATAGACATAGAAAACCGAGCAAATACTATTTGTAATTTAATTCGTAATATATATTCTAAAGATGATATTGAGGTAGAGATATCTGCTAGTATAGGAATTGCCCAAGCCAATAATAATTGTACATCTTTTTCAGAGCTATATAAAGCAGCAGATAAGGCAATGTATGTTTCAAAACAAAATGGAAAAAATACGTTTACAGTTTATAAAGAAGATATGGCAGATATTGTACCTATAATAATTGGAAGATAATTATTCACCTTATATGAATCCTTACGTAAAGTAAGGGTTTTTTGCAGTTGTCCTAGACGAGCCATGTATTTTAGAGTACAATAAGAGTATATTTTGTAAGAATGTGAGGCGATATATATTTTTGACATAGAATTAGCAGTTAGCAAGCTACCTACGTTTCCTGGAGTTTATTTAATGAAAGATATGGATAATAAAATTATCTATATAGGTAAAGCAGTTAATCTAAAAAATAGAGTATCTCAGTATTTTAATAAAAATAATACTAATAAATCTATAAAAGTTATAAAATTAGTACAAAATATAGTAAGTTTTGAATATATTGTAACAAATACGGAAGTAGAGGCACTAGTCCTTGAATGTAACTTAATAAAAAAATATAATCCAAAGTATAACATAAGACTAAAAGATGATAAGCATTATCCGTATATTAAAATTGATTTATCACAAGATTATCCGGTAGTTCAAGTAGTTAGAAAAGTAAAAAAAGATAATGCACAATATTTTGGGCCGTATACCGATGGGCATGCCATGTGGGAGCTGGTTGAGATTATAAAAAAGACGTGGAAACTTAGAACTTGTACAAAAAATTTATCTCGCATTCCGCAAAGAGAATGTCTGAATTTTCATATTCAGCAGTGTAGTGCACCTTGTATTAATAATATTTCTGAGGTGGAGTATAAAGAAATATTAGACGAAGTAATTATTTTTTTAAAAGGAAACTATAAGCAGATTATAAAAAGTATAGAAGCACAAATGAAAATAGAAGCGGATAATATGAATTTTGAAAAAGCCGCACAACTACGTGACCAAATGCGATCGATATTAAAGATTGAGCAAAAACAAATTGCAGATAATAAATCCACAGATAATCAAGACATTATAGCATTTGCAAAAGACGACAAAGACACATTAGTACAAATTTATTTTGTTAGAAATGGTAAATTACTGGGTAGGGAACATTTTATGTTTCGTGACGATACGGACATACCACTAATTCTACGAAATTTTATTGTACAGTTTTATGATAAAACTACGTTTATCCCAAAAGAGGTAATAATAGAACAAGAACCTTTTGAAGCGGAGTTATTAGAAGAATATTTAACTAATAAAAAAGGTACAAGAGTGCATTTGAGGTTACCCAAAAAAGGGATCAAGTACAATTTGTTAGAACTTGCAAAAAAGAATGCACAATTAACATTTAGTGCCCAAACACATCAGAAAAAGCATCATCAAACTAAGATTGCACTAGAACAGTTGGAAACGGCATTAGGCATTGATGTAACCAGAATAGAAGCATATGATATTTCAAATACTTCTGGAGTACAATCTGTAGGAGGTATGGTAGTATTTGAGAATGGAGTGCCAAAAAAGAGCGATTACCGCAAGTTTAAGATACAAACCATACAAGGAATAAATGACTATGCAAGTATGCAAGAAGTTGTTAGAAGAAGAATTAAGAATAACACTCCATTACCAAATGTGATGTTTATAGATGGTGGCAAAGGTCAGGTGAATGCAGTTCAACATGTACTTAACGAGCAAAGTATAAACATTCCAGTGTGTGGAATGGTAAAAGATAATAAACATAGAACAAACGGCTTATTTTATAACGGAAAGTTAGTTGATATGCAAAAAGAGGCATTTAAGTTAATTACAACTATTCAAGATGAGGTGCATAGATTTTCTATAGAATATCATAAGTTATTAAGAAAGCAAACACAATTCAACTCAGTATTAGATGATATAGTAGGTATAGGAAAGAAACGCAAACAAGATTTGCTAAGACATTTTAAAAGTATAGACAACATTAAAAATGCTAATTTAGAGGAGTTGCAACAAATACCTAATTTGCCAAAAGATGTGGCCTTAAATATATTTAATTATTTTCGAGATGAGGGGGTTTAAAAATGTATTCAGTAAAATTAGAAAAATTAGTAGAAAGATTTGAACTAGAAAATTTAACACCAGAAGTATTATATGCAGATAGAAAAGTTATGGAAATTGGGGTGAATAGACCAGCACTTCAATTGACAGGCTTTTTTGACTATTTTGACTCTAAACGGTTACAAGTTATAGGAAAAGTGGAAACAACATATTTAGAAAAAATGTGTCCTACAAAAAGAAAAGATAGCCTATCTAGACTTTTTTCGTACAGTGAAATACCATGTATAGTTTTAACAAAAGAAATTAATTTATTACCTGAGATGTATAACTTGGCTATTCAAAGCAATACTCCGATATTTAAAAGTAATTTAAATACAAGTGAGTTTTTGGCAGAAGTTATTAGGTGGTTAAACATAGAGCTAGGCCCTAGAACATCTATGCACGGTGTATTGGTGGATATTTATGGTGAAGGGGTATTGATTATAGGTGAAAGTGGCATAGGAAAAAGTGAAACGGCACTAGAGTTATTGCGTAGAGGGCATAGATTAGTAGCAGATGATGCAGTGGATATAAAAAGAGTGTCTGGTACAACTTTAGTAGGCAAAGCCCCAGCTGTATTAGAAAATTTTATAGAAGTACGTGGTATAGGAATAGTTGATATAAAGCAAATATTTGGTATAGAGTCTATAAAGCAGACAAAGGAAATTAACCTAGTAATAAAACTAGAAACTTGGAACCATGAAAAACAATATGATAGACTAGGCTTAGATAACGAGTATATGGATATATTAGGGATAAAGGTGATAAGCCATAGAATACCTATAAGACCAGGCAGAAATTTAGCGATAATATGCGAGACAGCGGCCGTAAATTTTAGGCAAAAAAAGATGGGATATAACGCTGCAGAAGCCTTAAATAAGCGAGTTATTGAACAACTACAGCAAAGACAAGGAGAATAAACTATGTACTTTTTAGGAATAGACTTAGGCGGAACAAGTATTAAGGCAGGGCTAGTAGACAAAAATTATAATATAGTACAGACTGCCACTTGTCCGACTAAAAAAGAAGCGACTTCAGATGTTATATTGGAAGATATGGCTAATTTATGTATGGAAGTAATCCAAAAAGAGCAGATACCACAAAGCGATGTGCATTCGATTGGCGTAGGGGTTCCAGGGCCGACTATTCCAAGTGAAGGCATTATTAGGCATACTACTAACTTAAATTTTAAAAACGTAAATTTAAAAGTAGCTTTAAGAAAATATCTAGATATAGAAGTGTATGCAGAAAACGATGCTAACGTAGCTGCACTAGGTGAAGTGCTTTTAGGTGCGGCTAAAGGAGCTAAAAGTGCTGTTGTAATAACACTAGGTACAGGTGTTGGCGGCGGAATAATATTAGATGGTAAAATTTATAATGGTGCTTTTTTTGGAGCAGGCGAGATAGGTCATCAAGTTATAAACTTTGAAAGTGATTTGATATGTGGGTGTCGCAGGCTAGGGTGCTATGAGCAATATGCTTCGGCAACAGCTTTAATAAGAATGGCAAAGGAAGACCCTAGTCAAATGATGATAGACATGGCAGGTGGATTAAATTCTATTGTAGCAAAAACTGTATTTGATGCAAAAGATGCAGGAGATAAAAAAGCTAGTGAGTTATTAGATAAATATTTTTATTATGTATCTATTGGGATTGCAAACTTAATTAATATTTTACAACCAGAATATATAATTTTAGGCGGAGCTATGAGTGCACAAAAGGAAAAATTGATAGAACCAATTACGCATTATGTAAAACAACAAACGTTAAAAGGATTAGAGCTTGAAACCCAAATAAAAGTAGCAACTTTAGGAAACAGTGCAGGGATTATAGGAGCAGCTTTATTAGGGACTACGCTGCAAAGGTGAAAAAATGACAGATAATTTAGAAGTACATGTGAAATTGAAATTTAATGATATACTAAGGTATAATTTATATATAGGGTACAGAGGATTATTTAGAAAACTTACTGTAATAATAGGTATAGTCATTTGGGGATACCTTATATATAAATTTAGCGGAAGTGAAGTGGGCGTGCTTGATTTTATATCAAATAATATTATATTATTAATTGTTGCATTTATAACTACATTTAGCAGGATAATTAAAATATATCAAATAACTTTGCAACAAATGCAGTCTGCAGTTGCAACTTCAGCTAAATATATTTTTGATGCGGAAAAAATATATCTACAACTAGGACAAATAAGCGATACAATAGATTGGCAGACGTATATACAAGTGATAGAAACAAAGAATGACTTTAGATTTTTTGTAGATGATGTACAAGCACAAATTATACCAAAGCATGCATTAAAAGAAGAGCAAATACCCACTTTAAGAGCACTTATAAAAACTGCCACAACTAGATACACTTTAAAAGGATAAACACACATGAAAAAGCTTTGTCACATATCTACAACAAATAAATTTATGAATTGGTTTAAAAATGATTGGGATTTGGTTAGGGAATTTTTGTATAAAAATGAGTTAGATGCAATTGAGTTAGGTCTAACTATGGATTACCCTATAGAAAAAATACCTAAAGATTTGGTACATGGGGTGCATCTAAGCTTTTACCCTATGTGGATTGATTATTACAAAGGAGATTACAAAAAGGTAGCGGAATTAGGCATAGATATAAAAAAATATTACCATGGAATGAGTTTAGTTGAGTCATATAAAAAGCAATTTGAACGAGCAAAATGTTTGGCCGCTGAATATATGGTATTTCATGTATGTCATATAACCCCTATGCATTCGTTTGATTATAATTTTGATTATACTAATAAAGAAGTAATTGAAACGACTGTGCAATTAGTTAACGCAGTATTTACAGGAGATGGCCCTAAGTTGTTATTTGAAAATTTATGGTGGCCAGGGCTGACTTTTTTAGACAAACAACAGAGTGCGATGTTATTAGAAGAGACTAGTTATAAATCTACCGGATTTGTATTGGATGTTTCGCATTTAATTTTAACTAATAAAAAAATAGCTACAGAAAAAGATGCCTATAACTATATTAAGCAGGTAGTTCAAAATTTGGGTATGTTAAAAGATAAAATAGAAGTAGTTCATCTAAATAAGACTTTGCCTGATTATTATTTTAAGCAAAATTTTGAGTATAAATTGGAAAGGTACGTTAAAGAAACTGACCCAATACGAAAACAAGCTATTTTAATGGATCATATAAAACATATGGACCCGCATGTACCGTTTGATAATCCATATGCAAAAGAAATAATACAATGCATCAATCCGGATGTTTGTGTGTATGAAACAAGCCCAACCACCATAAATGAATTTAATTACTATATAAAGCAACAACATAAGGCACTTGCAAATAAAACAAAAAAACTAACCCTGTAAAAGTTTAGGAAGGGTTATTTTTTTCTATCTTCTCAACGTATACAAATAATCCTTCGATACCTGTAACCGTAACAACATGGCCTTTATTAAATTCGTCTTGCATTAAGCTTTTTGCATACCATGTATCGCCGTTTAGCTTAACTAGTCCAACATCATTAAAAGAGTTAAATGCTTTAGTTATAATTGCTTTTCTTCCAACCAGGTCATGTAGTTGAATTTCTTTAGCTTTTCTAAAAAAAGTTTTCTTTTTGACTTTAACTACATAAAAACTACATAGACTGCAACTTATAATAAAGATAATTAAGTGAGTGGTGTACGCAGCAGTAATTAAAGATGTAATACCAGTATTTATGCACGATATCAATAATATGAAAAAAATATTATCTTTATATTTTAAGTATACTAAAAACAATAATATAGTAATAACAAACCAAAAAATAACCATAACTTCTCCTTTCTATGATATAGAGCTTATTAATATAACTTAACAGAGTTGTAATATACTCATTATAATATTAAATTAGACAAAGGTAAATATATTTAGGCGAAAAAGTTCTAATAATATAAGCTTGTATCATACTGTTAATATAGCAGTTACATACCAATATTATAAAAGGAGAAGTTGATTATGGAAAAAAGATATTATTTTGATTTGAACATGTTTATAACACAACGAAAAATTTTTCTGATTTTAATTTTAATTACTAGTCTTTTAGGCACAATATATGCAGTATGGACTAGAGATAATGCAACACTTTTTTATACTATAAATCAATTTATTACAACGCCAAATTCATCACAAACATTATTTGGAGTGTTTAAACAATCTATTATAACATATAGTACTAGTGCCACTTTAATATTTATAGGGAGTGCAAATAAGAACTTATTGCCAATTGCGACGCTGAGCTTTATGTATACTATATTTTCATATTCATTTACATTTGCGTGTTTTATAATGCTATATGGGATGAAAGGAATTATTGTAATTATACTTTTAATGGGAGTATCAAGCGTTGTTATTATAGGAACATATATAGAACTATTTTACCAAGGAGCAAAATTTGGTGTATTAATGCAAACAAGGTACTTTAGGACATATTTAAACTGGTATTTAGCAGCTATTATGGTAATTTTTGGAATAAGTATATTTGAGGCAATATTTCAGCCGTTAATGCAAATACTAATATCTAAAATAATTTAATGCTATATATTAGAAAAAAAGTAAATTAGTTCCAATTGCATATGACAGCAAAGTGAGTTAAATCTATATTGTAAATATCGAAAAATAGGGAATGGGGGGGTAGAGACGCAATAGTAATAATAACTTTGTTTCTACGCTCTCTTTATATTAGAATTTTTTAATAGATAATTTTGTATTATATTTAAAAATATTAATTAGATGTAAAAAAAAGATTGCTTTACAGCTAAAAAAGGTATACAATAATTATCATATAGCTAAGGACAAAAACATAATATACGATAAAATGATATTGAAATACAAAAAATCTCAAAAATAGGTAATATTTTTATAGAAAGGAGAATATAAATATGTTTCACACGTTAGATGTATTAACTAAGGCATTAGATGCATCAATGCTGAGATATAACCATTTAACAAATAATATTGCAAATGTTGATACAGTAGGATATAAAAGAATAGACGTAGAATTTGGGAATGTACTAGAAACTCAGATAAGAAATAACAAAGGGACTAGTGGAGTAAATCCAAATAATTTAACTCCGATAGTGTACTATGATGCAGCAGACACCGCTATGAGATATGACGGTAATAATGTAGATATAGATCGAGAAATGTCAGAATTAAGTCAAGAAAAGACTAGATATGATGTGCTTATACAAAGAGCACAAGCTCAAGCTACTAAATACCAAAATATTTTTCAAACTCTACAATAAAATAAAACGTCTACTTTAATGCATAAAATAGGCTCTGATTGCAAAGAATTACCAGTATAGAACATGGGATAGATACTAAAAATATACGGGCTCACGAAGTTAATCAAACCAAAACACATGAAAGGAGAAAATAAAAGATGTCGTTTTTTACCGGAATGGATATTGCAACGAGCGGTATGACTGCTCAAAGACTTAGGCTAGATATAATCACTCAAAATTTAGCAAATGTTAATACAACACGAACACCAGAAGGAGGAGCTTATCAACGAAAGACGGTGCTTTTTGAAAGTGTGCCTATGCAAAACAGCTTTGAGGCTATGTTAACTGGCGCAATAAATCGCAAATATAATACGCAAGGAGTACAAATTAGTGAGATTGTAGCAGATGAGTCTCCTATGCCTGTTATTTATGACCCCACTCACCCCGATGCAGATGCAGATGGATATGTTACGTTGCCAAACGTAGATTTGGTAACAGAAATGGTAAATATGATTTCTGCTAGTAGATCATATGAGGCTAATGTAACTGCATTTAACAATTTAAAAGCTATGAATAATAAAGCTTTAGAACTAGGACAATAGGAGAGGGGATTTAGATGATAGACAATATTAACCTATTAGGATATATACCAAAAGATGCACTTAATACTATAACAAATAATCCTGTAGACGATAGTGTATTTGAGATGTCTTTAGATGCTGCTATAAATCTGTTAAATACGACGCAAACGGCAGAAAATTTAACTACAGCTTTAACATATGATTTTATGACTGGTAAAGATGATAACATACACAATCTTATGATTGCGAGTCAAAAATCAAGCACTTTACTTAGCTTTACGATGCAAGTTAGAAACCAACTTATGACAGCTTACAATGACATTATTAAGTTGCCTGTATAAAATAACCTGCGCACAAAATAATAAAAACGGGGTGTACCATGCGTGAGACTATTACACAGGCATCTAACCAAATAACTGAAAAATGGACAGAACTTCCTAGGAAACGTAAAATTCAATTAAGCGTAGGAGTATTAGCGATAATTATTGCACTTGGGATTACAATATTTATGCTAACTCGACCGGAGAAAGCAATTTTGTACAGTAAGCTAGACATGGAAGCGGTTAGCCAGATAACAGAGGTTTTAGATGCCGAAAAAATAACCTATGAATTACTAGATAACGGACAAACTATACAATTAAATGAAACTGATATAAATAGAGCGAAAATCGCTTTAACTAGAGAAAATGTTCCGAAAGGCAACTATACTTTTGATGATGCAATAACAAATTCGCTTTCTACAACAGAAGCGGAAAAGCGTACTAAGTTAATATACTTAGCTCAAGTAGACCTTGAAAATATATTATCAGGGATGACAGATATAAGAAGTGCCACAGTGCAACTGAATATACCAGAAGAGAAAAATTCATTCTTAGCCTCAAAGGTGGCAAGTTCGGCGAGTGTGGTGCTTAATTTGCAAAATGAATTAAGCAAATCGCAGATAAATGGTATTGCAAATTTAATTGCAAATTCTGTAGAAAACCTTAGTACAGAAAATATTACTATATTAGATGCTAATAGTAATGTTTTATTTAACGGCAGTACTAGCCAAAGTGGATTTGGGGCTGATGACCAGCAAAGTCTTAAGTTATTAGTAGAAGAAAATACTAAAAATAAGATTATTACATTGTTATCACCGATATATGATGAAATAACTATAAGCCCAAATTTGGTTTTAAACTTTGATCAAAATCAACACACGACAAAAACATATACATCGCCCGTGCAAGATTCGGCAACAGGACTTATTTCTCAAGAACATACAACGGCTGCGGATGGGACCAATATTACAGGTGGCGGTGCCACCCCAGGGCTTGATGCAAATCAAGATGTACAAGGATATGTGGCAGGAGACGTTGGAACAGGAGAATATTCAACAGGCACAGAAGATATATATTATTTGCATAACGAGATGATATCAAACCACGTAACTAATGTAGGAGAGATTGATTATGCACGGTCATCTCTTGCTGTGAACGTAGTTTCATACAGAATATATGACCAAACTTTGATAGAAGATACGCTACCAGACGGAATGAGCTGGGAACAATATAAAGCGGATATAGAAACAAATATTCCGATACTTATTGAGGATACAACGATAGAGGCTATACAAAAAGGGACAGGTATAGCGGATATAGTTGTATTGGGATATGAAAAACCAGTATTTATTGATGAAGAACCATTTGAAATAGACTTTATGTCATTTATTCCTTATATATTATTATTAGCATTAGGAATAATTATAGTAATTGCAGTAATAAGATTTAGAAAGCCAGCAGAAGTAGTTGAGACTGAACCTGAACTACAAGTAGAGGAGATGTTACAAATCGTTAAAGAAGAAGTTGAAGAAGATGAGCTGGATGAATTACAAGACATTGAAGTGCGTGAGGCTCTTGAAACTAAGAAAAGAATTGAGAAGTTTATTGATGAAAAGCCGGACGCTGTTGCAAGATTGTTGCGTAACTGGTTAGACGAAGAATGGGGTGAGTAATTATGGAAATTGATGAAATATCAAGCCGGCAAAAAGCCGCAATGTTTTTAATCTCCATTGGACCTGAAAAATCAGCACAAATATTTAAACATCTTAAAGAAGAAGAGATAGAAGACTTAACTTTAGAAATAGCTAGTATAAAAACAGTTTCTTCTTCTATGAAAAGAGACGTATTGAAGGAATTTTATGAGATATGTATAGCTCAAGAGTATATAGCAGAAGGC